>DATLLB010000756.1:0-4258 GCA_035538075.1 Enhygromyxa sp. | reverse complement strand
ACGCGGGTCTCGTTGGCGAACACATCGTTGACGCGGTTGAGCCGAACCGCGCGACCGTAGAGCCCGAAGCGCTCGCCGAAGCGCACGCCCAGCTTGCCGCCGAAGTGGTAGTAGCCGGCCGGAGCCCAGCGCAGGCCCTCGGCGATCGGCTTGTCGCCTCCGGCCACGCCGTCGTAGCCGCCGCCGAACTCGGGCACGAAGTAGACCTTCTCGAAGTCGAACAGCAGGCCGATGTCGCCGTACGCGTCGGTCAGCCACCGCTTGTCGCGGTTGCGGCCGAACTGTCCGCCGCCGCCGAGCTGCATGCCGAAGAACTTGGCGCGAAACAGGGTCCAGTGGATGTCGAGGCCGAGCGTCCAGATCAGGCCCTTGGTGCCGACCGAGGGCAGGAAGGTGCCGAGCCCGAGATCGATGCCGACGCTCGGGATCGGGCTGCCCGGCTCGATGACCTTGGGCTTGTAGGGATCGGGCTCCTCTTCGTACGGATCGGGGTCGGCCGGATCCGTGGGCCCGGTCGTGGTCCCCGTCGTCCCGCCGACCGAGCTCTTGATGCTCGACTTGTCGATGCCGCCGAGCACGGAGGTGCTGCTGCCCTGCTGGGTGCCGGCCTCGATGATCGCCAGCCAGGTTGCGGCGTAGACCTCGATGTCCTCCTGCGTGGCCGCGGCCACGCTGCCGCGCTGGCGCAGCGCGTTGGCTTCGTCGACGAAGCCGCCGGTCTCGAGCAACCCGACCAGGAAGCTGCGCAGCACCTGGGCGTCCTCCGACTCGGCGCCCTGATGCTGCTCGATCGCGAAGTAGGCGTCGATCAACAGCGCGAGCCCGTCGACGTTGCCCTGCTGCAGCAGGGTCAGGCCCTGCTCGACGGCCGCGAGCGCCTGATCGTTGGTCATCGTCGTCGGGGTCGTGACCGCGCCGCTGGCCTTGAACCACGTCGACGGCATGATCTCGAGCGAGTGATCGATGTAGCTGCCGCGCGCGCGCAAGGTCGCCGCTTCGTCGGGCAGCCCCACGGTCTCGAGCGCCTTGACCAACCACGAGCGCAGCTCCTTGACGCCGGCCGCCTCGGCTCCGTCGGTCGACTCGAGCACGAAGTAGACCTCGAGCATCAGGAGCAGGGCGTCGGCCGCCTTGTCGCCGGTCAGCTGAGCCTCGGCCTCGACCAGCTTGGACAGCGCCTGATCGCGGGTCATGGTCGGCTGCGTCGGCTGCGTTGGCTGAGCCGGGCCCACACGCTCCTTCGAGTTGGTGCCCGGGCTGGCCTGCGCGAGGCTCGGGATCAGCGTGGACGTGGCAGCGAGTGCGAGGACGGCAGCGAGAGCGCGGGGGCGCATGTACGGCACAGGATTCCCGCATGAGCGCGGATACGCAACGGACAATTTCGCGCAGTCTCGCGCAGTCTCGCGGCTCCTAGGTGCCGGCTCAAGGAATCGGCGGCACGTCGTAGATCGGCTTCACGTCCGCTCCGCCAGTGTACGCGTACGAGCCCGCAGGTCCGTAGCCATACGCCGTCAGCCCGAACGGCGAATCACCTTCGATCAGGTGCGCGCCCTCGTCGATCGGACACGTGATCGACCAGTACTCGACGTTGTTCAGCATGCCCACGACCTGCTCCACACACTCGCCGGGCAGACCCATGCCGTCGAGCGTGAAGCTGCCCATCGCCGGACCATCGCCACCTGGCGCGTAGGGAGTCGACAGCACGAAGTAGTTTTGCGTCCACGTCGGCGGGGTCAGGAACACGTAGCGATCGCGGTACTGTTCGATAGTCGGGAAGTAGGTCAGCGACGGATCGCCGATGTACGCGACCGTGTAAGCCTGGCTGACCAGGATCTGCGCGACCATGATCGGCGTCGTCGACTCGACGATGATGTCCTCCTGCGCCCAGGTCTCGTACATCTCGCCGGGCTGCAGCGTGAAGCTGTTGTGCGGAGCCGGCAGCGTGGTGGTGATCGTCGCCGGCTCGGCCACGGCCATGAAGCGCAGGATGTCGGGCTCGTTCCACACACCCTCGCCGCGCGTGGGGCTGTGCGTGATCACGAACTTGCTGCCGAGCGAGGTGGCCGGGAACACCTGCTCCTCGATGTGATCGGTGCAGCACAGATCGCTGCGCTGCGGATCCCAGCCGGGCGGCTCCGGCAGACCCTCGGGCCCGTACGACGGCGCGATCGCCCGCTCGCCGCTCGAGAACACCGCGACCGGCTTGTCGGCCTCGACCACCGTGCCGGTCATGTCGCCGGGGATCCCCGTGCTCGCGATGTTGACGACCTCCCACATGTCGAGCTCGACGATCAGCTCCTCGCCGGGGTCGGCGAGCGGGATCCCGATCATGTCCGAGGCGGTGGTGGTGCCCGGGCGGATCTTGACCTGGGTGCCGTCCTGCGTGCCGACCACCGAGACCGACGAGCGATCGGGGATCCCGGCGATCGGGAACAGCTCGATCGGGTTGGCGGTCGGGTAGCCGATCACGCGATGCACGGTGCCGAGCCCCGAGCTCGGCAGCAGCAGCGAGGCGTCGTTCGAAAAATCGTTGGTGAAGGTGTTGAACTGGTAAACGACGATCGGCGCGGTCGAGGTGATCCGGAACGCGTTGTTGGTCTTGGCGGTGCCGGTCGGTCCTGGCGGATCCATGGTGTTCTCGGTCCAGCCAGTGATCTCGGCGCGCGGCAGCATCACCGTCTTGAGCAGACCCGGCGGCACCGAGGTCTGATCGAGCACCACGAGGTCGTCGGGCTCGCCGAGCGCCGCGATGTTGCGCTCGATGATGATGTTGGCCGGCGTCTGCCCGG
Source organism: Enhygromyxa sp. (assembly GCA_035538075.1). Lineage (GTDB taxonomy): Bacteria > Myxococcota_A > Polyangia > Nannocystales > Nannocystaceae > Plesiocystis. The sequence continues at coordinate 1,469 of DATLLB010000756.1, read as the reverse complement.
CGTTGGCCAGCACCACGCCCCAGGGCTCGGCGGCCGGCTCCGGGAACCCGAGCAGGCTGCCGCGCTCGTTCGGCAGATCGACCGCCCAGAATTCGCAGCCGATGTTCGAGGGCGTGTCGCCAGCGACCTCGCAGGCGTCCGCACAGACGCCGTCGCTGCAGACCTCGCCGTCCTGCGAGTTGCAGTCGGACACGTGCTCGCCCGGCTCGCCGTTCTCGTCGCAGGTGTAGATCGAGTTGCCCTGGCAGGTCGCTTGCCCCGGCACGCACGGGAGGCAGCCCTTGCCGTTCACGCACACGAGATCGGACGGGAAGCAATCGATCGGCTCGCCGACGGCCCCGTCCTCGCACGGATAGAAGAGCGTGCCTTGGCAGTAGTCACACTCCAGCCCGTCGCCATCACCATCACCGTCACCATCGCCGTCGCCATCGCCGTCACCGCTCAGATCATCGCTCCCACCGCTCTCGGTGAAGATGCTGCCGCCATCGTCGCCACGACAGGCCAGCAGGGGAGTACATGCGAACAGCGCGAGCAGGGCGGGGGGGAGCGAGCGACCGTCGAGCATGAAGACCATGCTCATGGTTCTATCAGTGAACGGCTGCGGCGCGGAGGTCTAAAACCCGAGCGCAATCGGCAGCGCGCTCACGGGATCGGGTCCGAGACCAGCCGACCCGCGGCGGTCGTGCACGACCACTCGCCGAAGAACACCAGCTGCCGCTTGCAGGTCACGGTCATCATTCCCTGCGTGGTGTTGAACTCGTAGCGATGGCGGATCACGTCCGCGCGACCAACCCGCGGTTGATCGTCGGTGACCATGCAGGTCGACTCGAGATCACAGGCGTGCTCTTTGGCCAGCGCCGCGGTGGCGGGCGTGAGCTGCGAGTTCTTCCAGCCCTGGTACGAGATCACGATCGCCGCACCGAGCAATACGTACGCGAAGATTCGACCCGCAGATCCGCCGGACGCCATGCGGCGAATTTCGCACGGGCCCCCCCGCACGTCAAAACAATCAGCCAGCGAGTCGGACCTTTGGGCCCGAGCGAAGCGAGGGTGTCGGAGCGCGCGCAGGCGAAGCCGAGCACGGTCCGAGTCCGGCTCGCTGGCGTGAAGAAAGAATCACCTGCCGATGCCGGAGTACGAGAAGCCGAACGACTCGACCTCGCTGCGCTCCCACTGGTTGCGTCCGTCGAACAGCGCGTTGCCGTTCATGATCTCGCGCAGGCGCGCGAAATCGGGGCTTCGGTACTGGCGCCATTCCGTGCACAGCAGCAGTGCGTCGGCGTTGGCAGCGGCGGCGTAGGGATCGGCGAAGAACTCGATCGAGAAGTTGGCGGCCGAGTCGCCGAGCGCGGCCATGAAGTTGGGTCCGGCTTCGGGATCGCTCAGCCGCAGCTTGACCCCGTCGCTGGCCAGCGAGCGCACGATCGTCAGCGCCGGGGCCTCGCGGATGTCGTCGGTGTTGGGCCTGT
>DATLLB010000755.1:0-8883 GCA_035538075.1 Enhygromyxa sp. | reverse complement strand
CCCCCCACCCCCTGCCCGGCCCGCGCGGGCCGTTGGTTGTTGCGGTGACTGAGCATCGCCTTGGTGCCGCGACATCGGGGAGCACTGAGCGAGTCTCATGAGCGCCGAGTACCAGAGCGCCGACGAAGCCCGCGAGGCCACGATGGCCTTGCTGCGCGAGGTTCGGCGCATCGAGATCCAGACCTCGCGGCTCGTCGATCAGCACCTCTCGGGCTCGTACCAGTCGCTGTTCAAGGGCCGCGGCGTGGCGTTCTCGGAGGTCCGCGCGTACACGCCCGGCGACGACGTGCGGACCATCGACTGGAACGTGACCGCGCGGACCGGCGAGGCGCACGTCAAGCTGTTCACCGAGGAGCGCGAGCTGACGGTGATGCTGCTGGTCGACATGTCGTCGAGCCTCGACCTCGGCTCGACCACCGCCGACAAGCGCAACCTCGTGGCCCGGCTGGCGGCCACGTTCGCGTTCTCGGCCATTCGCAACAATGATCGAGTCGGGCTGATCGGCTTCACCGACGCGGTCGAGGTGTTCGTGCCGCCCCGCAGCGGTCGCAAGCACGTGCTCGCGGTCGTGCAGAACATCCTCACCCACCGCCCGCGCAGCCGCGAGACCAGCCTCAGCGTGCCGCTCGAGACCATGGCGCGGATGGGGAGGCGGCACGCGGTGGTGATCCTGATCTCGGACTTCATCGACGCCGGATTGACCGAGCCGCGCTTCGAGAAGGCGCTCAAGCTGGTGCGGCGGCGCAACGACGTGATCCCGGTTCGCGTCGAGGATCCGATCGAGATTTCGCTGCCCAACCTCGGGCTGGTCGCGCTCGAGGATCTCGAGCTGCTCGGGCGCGGTGGCATTCGCCTGATCGATCTCGGCGGGCGCCGGGCCAAGCGCTATCGCGAGCAGGTCGCACGCGAGCGCGAGGCGTTCGACAAGCTGATGAATCGGCTGCGGCTCGAGACCATGACCATTCGCTGCGGTGAGAACTGGGAGAAGCCGCTGGTCGGGTTCTTCGAGCGCCGCGCCCGGAGGATGCGTCGATGATCCGCGCCCTGCTGACTGCGCTGTTGTGGCTAGGGCCGCCGTCGGATCTTCCGAGTGAGCCGCCGCCGAGCGAGCCCGCGTCCGCGCCCGCGCCTACGAACGAGGACGCGCCGATCACCGTGACCACGCGGTTGAGCCCGGATCCCTCGCACATCGGTGATCTGCTCACCCTCGATGTGATCGTCGCATTCCCGCGCGACCATGCGATCAACCTGCCCAACGGGCTCGACTTTGCGCCGCTCGAGTTGGTCTCGATCCTGCCGGGCCCGGTCGAGTCGACCGGCAACGGGCTGCGCCAGCGCTTCACGATCACGCTGCAGTACTTCGAGGTCGGCGACGCTGCGGTGCCGAGCTTTCCGGTCACCTGGATCGATCCCAACGATCAGGTCCACACCTACTCGGTCGCGCCGCATCCGTTCGTGGTCGAGAGCCTGCTCGCCAACGAGGCCGATCCGCAGCCGATGGGGCCCGATCCGATGGTCTCGCTCGAGTACGCCAACGTGCGGCTGGCCGAGATCATCGTCGCGGTGATCGGCGGGATCGCAGCGGCGATCATGATCGCGGCGGCGATCGTGGCCCTGCGCAGGCGCACGCGGCCGGTCTACGTGCCGCCGCCGATCCCCCCGCACGAGACCGCGCTGGCCGAGCTCGACGCGCTCGCGCGCGAGCGCGAGGGGTTGATCGCGGCCGGGGCCTATCAGGACTACTACCTGCGGCTGACCGAGATCGCCAAGCGCTACCTCGGCGCGCGCTTCGGCTTCGAGGCGCTCGATCGCACGACCGAGGAGATCCAGGATCTGTTGAAGCGCGGGCAGGTGAAGGTCGAGCCGCTCGATCCCAAGGCGGTGATCACCTTCTTGCAGGACTGCGACCTGGTGAAGTTCGCCCGGCTCGCCCCGCCGGAAGAGGAGACGCGCGAGGCCCTGCAGCTGGTCCGCGACATGGTCGATCGCACCAAGGCCGCAGCCGCAGCCGAGCCCGCCGAAGCGCCGCGCGAGCCTGGCGATCCCGAGCAAGCTCGCGCGAGCCGACCCGAGCCGCCGCCCGAGAACGAGGTGTCGCCATGAGCTGGTACCTGCGCACGCTCGGCTTCGGTCTGCTCGCGACCGCGATCAGCCTCGGTGTGCTCGCGGCCATCCTCGGCCAGCAGCTGCGCCACGTGATCTTCACGCAGCCGCTGTGGCTGCTGCTGCTCGCGCTGCCGCTCGCGATGATGGCCATTCGCGCGTGGCTGTGGCCCGATCCGGCCACGCTCAGGTACACGCGCAAGCGCAGCTTCGAGCGGATCCCCGGCGGCTTTGCGACCCACCTCGCCGAGCTGCCCGACGGCCTGCGCCTGGCCGCGGTGCTCTTGCTGATCGTCGCCTGTGCGCGGCCGCAGTCGACCCGCATGAGCGAGCGTGTCCAGCGAGAGGGCATCGACATCGCGATCGCGCTCGATCTCTCGGAGTCGATGAGCTTCGATGATCTCCGGCCCGATCGCCTGACCGCGGCCAAGCTGGTGATCGACGACTTCGTCGCCCGGCGCTCCCACGATCGCATCGCGCTGGTCGTGTTCGGCAGCCAGGCCTCGACGATCTCGCCGCTGACCATGGACCACGGGGTGCTGCGCAGCCTGATCGCGCAGCTGCGGCTCGGCGTCATGAAGGGCACCGAGACCGCGATCGGAGCCGGGCTCGGGGTCGCGCTCAATCGCCTCGACGAGTCCGACGCCAAGAGCAAGGTCATCGTGCTGGTCACCGACGGCGTCCACAATGCGCCCGGCGTCGATCCGGACTCGGTCGCGCAGAAGGCCGCCGAGCGCGAGGTGATCATCTATACGGTGCTGATGGGCCGGCACGGCTCGGGCGCGGGCACCATCGACGCCGGCCAGCTCGAGCGCGTCGCCGCGGTCACCGAGGGCCGCGCGTACACGGCCGAGGACATCAACGAGCTGCAGACCAGCTTTCAGGATCTGCTCAACGAGCTCGAGAAGTCGCAGATCGAGGGCGAGCAGATCCGGGCCGAGCTGTTTTCGTGGCTGCTGTGGCCGGCCTTGCTGTTGCTGCTGCTCGACATCGGGCTTCGCAACACTCGCCTGCGGAGGTTCCCATGAGCGACGTGGTGTTCGCCAAGCTGAGCTACGCGTGGCTGGGCCTGCTGGTGCCGCTGGCGATCGGTGCGTACTGGTGGGCGGCGAGGCAGCGGCGCTTGGCGGTCGAGCGGCTCGGCAACCCGATCCTGCTCGCGCGGCTGCTGGCCAGCGTCGATCCGGGCAAGCGACTGATCCGCGAGCTGCTGGCGGTGACCGGGCTGGCGTTCATGATCCTCGGGCTCATGCGCCTGCAGTACGGCGGCGAGGCCAAGGTCCTGCCCACCCGCGGCCTCGATATCGTGCTCGCGGTCGACTACAGCAAGTCGATGCTCGCGCAGGACGTGTACCCGAGCCGCAGCGAGCGACTCGAGGCCGAGCTGACCCGGTTCCTCGACGAGTCGGGGCGCCGCGGTGATCGAGTGGGCGTGGTGATCTTCGCCGGCGAGGCGCGCGGGTTCCCGCTCACGACCGACATGCGGGTGCTGCAGCTGTTCTTGAGCCACGCTGATCCCCGCTACGAAAACCCCGGCGGCACGGCGATCGGCAAGGCGCTCGACAAGTCGCTCGATCTGCTGGTCGCGGTCCGCCGCGAGGACGCAGGCTCGCGCGCCGAGACGCTCGGTGAGCAGCTGATCGCGGAGGAGGTCGACGAGGAGCTCGAGCAGGCCGACCAGCTGGTGATCCTGCTGACCGACGGCGAGGACACGGTCGGGCGCCCGCTCGAGGTCGCCAAGCGAGCCGCGCAGCTGGGCGTCCGCATCTTCACGGTCGGGATCGGCTCGCCGTCGGGCGAGCCGGTCATGCAGTACGACGAGAACGGCGAGCCGGTCGGCTATGCGACCGACAAGGACGGCAAGCCGCAGATGACCCGGCTCGACAGCGGCACGCTCCAGCAGCTGGCCGAGGCGACCAAGGGTCAGTTCGTGCACGTCGACGCCGATCAGTTCGGGCTCGACGAGGTCCGCAAGCACGTCGAGGGCCTGAGCGCGGCGCAGCGCGAGTCTGCGCTGGAGATCCACCGCGAGGAGGGCTACCGGTTCTTCGTGGTGCCGGCGATCTGTCTGCTCGCGCTCGCGCTCGCGTTCGGCGATCGCCGACGTGCGACCCAACCAGAGGTGAAGAAGTCATGAGGCTGAAGCTCGCGCTCATGCTCGGTGGTCTGGGGATCCTCGGGATCGGCGACGAAGAGCAGCCGGGCTGGCTCGCGCAGGCGCTCGCAAGCACCGACGCGGACGTCGACGCGGCGATCGACGCCTACGAGGACGAGGACTACGAGGCCGCGACCGAGCACCTCGACGTTGCCGTCGCCCGCCGCGGCGAGCGGGCCGAGCTCTACTACGATCGCGGGCTGATCCTGGTCGCGACCGGCGACCTCGAGGGTGCGCGGGCGCTGTTTCAGAACGGCACGCTGTCCGAGCACCCGCAGGTGCAGGCCTCCTCGCACTACCAGCTCGGCAGCCTCGCGCTCGCGCAGGAGGACTGGGAGGGGGCGATCGCCAGCTTCCGCGAGTGCCTGCGCATCCAGCCGGAGCACCACAACGCCAAGTGGAACCTCGAGCTCGCCCTGCTGCGCAAGAAAGAGCAAGAGAAGAAAGAACAAGAAGAGAAGGAGAAGCAAGAGCAGGAGCAGCAAGAGCAGGAGCAGCAGGACCAGCAAGAGCAGGGCGAAGAGGGCGAGCAAGAGCAGCAAGATCAAGGCGAGCAAGAGCAGCAGGACCAGCAAGAGCAGGGCGAAGAGGGCGAGCAGGAGCAGCAGGACCAGCAAGATCAAGGCGAGCAAGAGCAGCAGCAGGACCAGCAGCAGCAGCAAGATCAGCAGCAGGGCGAGCAGGGCGAGCAAGAGCAGCAGGAGCAGCCCCAACCGCAGCCCAGCGAGCAGCAGCAGCAGGGCCAGCCGGTCGAGGGCGGCGATCTCGACGCGGCGCTCGACGAGCTCGATCGGCAGGACGCCTTCATGTTCGGCCGCCCGCGCGGCGCGGGTCGGAAAGTCGAGAAGGACTGGTGACCACCTCCGCTCCGCGCCGCCGCTTCCTGCAGCTCGCGAGCGCGGGCGCGCTGGCCTTCGCCATTGCCGGGATCCCTGCGCTCGCGCAGGCAGCCGAGGTCGAGGTCTCGGTCACGCTCGGCACAGCGCAGGTGCAGGTCGGCGACTCGGTCTACCTGCAGGTCGAGATCTCGACCGACGGCCGCCGCATCGGCCAGCCAACCTTCTCCGGCGTCGACGACATCGACGTCGCCGCGGCCGGCACGTCCTCGGGCACCTCGATCTCGATCGGCGGCGGCACCCGAGTGCAGCGCTCGACCAAGACCTACACCTACGTGCTCACGCCGCTCAAAGCCGGCGACTACGAGCTCGGCATCGAGGTCGAGGTCGACGGCGCCACCCACAGCCCGGCCAAGAAGCCCAAGCTGACGGCCACGGGCGAGGCCCCGAAGGCGATCGTCGAGGAGGGCAAGGCCAACGACGCGCCGGAGGATCCCGACGCCGAGGTCATCGTCTGGCCGGTCGTCGACAAGGCCAAGGTCTACGTCGGCGAGCAGATCCTCTACGAGCTGCAGATCTGGGAGCGCAGCAACGGCAATCTCAGCGTCACCTCGACGCCCACCTTCAAGGATTTTTGGTCCGAGGACTTGCTGCCGAGCGACCGCACGCGTCGCCCTCGCTCCGATCGCCGCTTCGTCTCTGGCGTGCCCTACCGCGTGCACCAGACGCTGCTGCGCGCCCTGTTTCCGCAAAAGCCCGGCGTGCTGACGATCGGCGGGCCCGAGATCCAGCTGCAGCCGATGGTCGGTTTGTTCGGCGGCGGCGGTGGACCACCCAAGAAATTTTTCGGGCGCGGGCTCGCGATCGAGGTCCTGCCGCTCCCGGCCAAGGGCCAGCCGCCGGGCTTTCGCCCGAACAACGTCGGCCAGCTGTCGATCAGCGCCGAGATCGATCGCACCGCGCTGCGCCAGGGCGAGGCCGTGCGGCTCACCGTGCAGATCGCCGGCGTCGGCAACATCGCGTTGATCGAGCTGCCGCCGCTGCCCGAGCTGCCGGGCCTGCGCGCGTATGAGCCCAAGCCCGAGACCCCGCACTTCGAGCCCAAGAACAACAAGCTCGAGGGCTCGCGCGTGTTCACGCAGCTGCTGGTCGCCGAGCAAGCCGGCGAGCTGACCATCCCCGCGATCGAGCTGCCCTACTTCGATCCGATCGAGGGTGCGTACAAGAGCGCCAAGACCAAGCCGATCACCTTGCAGGTCGAGGCCAACCCCGACGCCGTCACGCCGACCGAGACCCCGAGCGAGACGACTAAAACCAAGCGCGACGAGGACGACGAGCTGCTCGCTCCGCCGATCGCCGGCGGCGAGCTGGTCCGGGTGACACCGAGCGCACCCTGGCTCACGCGCAAGCGCTGGTGGATCGGCACGCTGCTGGTTCCGGGGACGCTCGGGCTCGCGTGGCTGTCGGGCCGAGCGATGCGTCGCTTCGGCGGCGACGAGCAGCGGCGCGCTCGCAGCAAGGAGCTCGCCCGCCGTCGCACGCTGCTGTCCGAAGCCTCGCGCGCGGTCGAGTCCGGCGATGGCTTCTATCCCAAGCTCGCCGCGCTGCTGCAGGCCGTCGCCGTCGGTCGAGCCGGGAATGATGGCGTCGGGCTCACCCGCGAGCGGCTCATGCGGCTGCTCGCCGAGCGCGGCGTGGCCCAAGACGACATCGTGCAGCTGCGCGAGCTCCTCGATGCCTGCGACGCCGCCCGCTTCGGCTCGGGCGGCGGCGACGTCGAGCAGCGCCGCGCGTACCTCGAGCGCGCCCGAGCGCTGCTCGACAAGCGCAGCTGGAGTCCCGCATGAGTCAGAGCTTGCTTCGCTGGTCGGTCGCCGCGCTGCTCGTGGCTTGCTTGCTCACCCCCGAGCAGGCCCGCGCCGACGTGGTCGACGACGCCTATGCAGCCGGCAACGATGCTGCGATCGCGGGTGACTGGGCCGGGGCGATCGAGCACTGGCAGCGCGCGCTGGAGCTCTTGCCCGGACGTTCGGCCCAGCTGGATTACGATCTCGGCACCGCCTACGCCCAGCTCGGCGAGCTCGGTCGTGCCACCTATCACCTCGAGCGTGCGCTGCAGCCCGAGGCGCGGCCCAGCGTCGAGGTCGCCGAGGCGGCGCGACGTAACCTCGGCATCGTGCGTCGCCGTGCCGAGGTGCAGGCCGAGGTCAACGACGCGAGGATTTCCCGCGAGGAGAGCTGGTGGGATCTGACCGTCGACGTGCTCGCCGGCCAAGGGCTCGCGTGGGTCGGCGTGATCAGTGGTTGGTTGCTGGTGCTCGCGCTGCTGGGTCGGCGCTTGGTGGCCAGCCGCAGCGGCTCGACGAGCGCCAGCTCTGGTCGGGGCTCGGATCGAGGCTCCGATCGAATTGGGGGCGCGCTGGCTCTGGTGTTCGCAAGCGTGTTCGTGCTGGCCGGCGGTCTCCACGGCTTGGCCATTCAAGCCGCCGACGACCACCCCGACGCGATCGCCCTCGACGCGATCGTGGAGCTACGCGAAGGTCCTGGCACCCATCTGCCCGTCGCGGTGCGGGTGCAAGGAGGCTCGCGCGTGCGAGTGCTCGACGAGCGCTCCGGCTGGGTCCGCGTGCGACTGCCCGCCGGACTCGAAGGTTGGGCCCCGCGCGAGTCGATCGCCCGGCTCGACAAGCCCCCCATGCGAAGCCGCGTACGCGCCGACAAACCCGATGCCGTTGCCGACCAACCATAGTTGAGATCCAACGATCAGCGACCACCTCGCCGCGACCGCACCGGGCGGCCGGCGCGGAAACTCCCGACGACCGAGCGCCCGTCCAACTCCCACATCGGTGCACATCGCCACGCCGCTTCTTTGCGCGCGTTCGAGCCCAAAAATGCCGTGGCGTCCCTTCGGGCGTAGCGATACTCTACAACTCGGTGCTGTCGGTCGTCGCAACGAAGATTCGGACTGCCCGGGACGGCTCGATGAACACGTCCACGGTCGGCCGCATCTACGAGGGCTACCTATTGAGCACACCCGTCGTGGGTCGAGGAATGGTGCTGTTCCGCGATCCCAATGGCCGCCGGATGGTCACCACTTCGGTCCGCCGCGTGCTGACGACCTCCGACGACGAGGTGCTCTACGTCGAGACCGAGAACAGCGTCTATCGGCTGCGCATCCGCACCGAGAAGCCGGCCGCCGCAGCCGCCGGCGGCGGGTCCGGTTAGTAGAGATCAAGAACCCCTCGACGGGTCCGGTTAGTAGAGAGATCAAGACCCCCTCGGGGGTCACCACGTGCGGTCGAAGTCAACGTGCCCCCGAAGCGAGCGGCGCGTACGATAGCGGCCGCGGGGGGCAGGATCAGACCCCCTCGGGGGTCACCACGTGCGGTCGAATTCAACGTGCCCCAGAGCGAGCGAAGCGAGCGGCGCGTACGATAGCGGCCGCGGGGGGCTAATCAAAACCACATTTGGTAGCCGAGGTTGATCTCGAGCCAGGTGCCGAACGGCTGCGTCGTCGGGCCGTCGGGATCGGCGAGATCGACGGCGACGTCGTCACGCGAGAACACGTGCTGCACCGCGGCGCCGACCGTGAGCCCGTGCCTGCTGTAGATCGGCACCCCGAGGCTGAGCCCGCCACGGATCAATGCGTCCGTGCTGACGACTAACTCATCGTCGACCGCCTCGACCGACTGCGTGCGCGTGAGCGTGGAGAAGGCCACGCCTGCGCTCGCGCCAAACTGCACGAACACCGGGCCGATCGGGATCTGCATCGACGGCCCCGCGCTCACA
>DATLLB010000754.1:0-12980 GCA_035538075.1 Enhygromyxa sp. | reverse complement strand
CTCGGTGTGGTGGACCTCGGCGAACATCTGGTCGCGGCTCTCGTCGACCGGGCCGCTCTCGGCCAGCGCCTGGCGAATCTCCTCCATCGCCGGCAGCGTCAGCTCGACCCGCTGGCGCTCGGCCAGCTCGATCATCCGGTGGACCACGCTCATGCGGCAGTGACGGTTGTTGTAGAGGCTGGTGACGATCGCCGGGCAGGCCAGCCAGCGCGTCTCGTTGTCGGCCAGCACGTCGCAGATCGACTCGGGGCACACTCGCGCGACGCCGATCAGCGTCTCGTCGTCGACTCGCGCGTGGCGGACGACCTTGCTCAGCACCGCCTCGTTGCGCGCGAGCTTGCGACCGAGCAGATCGAGCACACCGGGCGGCAGCTTGGGATCCGCGAGCGCACCGTCGAGCACCGGCGCCGGTAGACCCTCGATGGTCTTGCCCGCGACGTCGGACAACTCGTCGTTGGCCGTCCACAGCTGGTAGAGCGCCACGAGCATGTCGCGCGGCGGCAGCGGGGCGAGCCCGGCCGCGACCATCTTGCGCATCTTGGCCGGCGCCTCGGCGCCCACGAATTTTCCCGCGACGGGTCCAAGCTCCGCGGCCTCGAGGGGCGCATGCGTGAAGGCCATGACGCGACTTTGCCTCGCGCCAAGGTCTGCGTACAGTCCCGGCCAATGTCCGAAGAGTCCAAGCCCTCCGATCCCGTCGTCGCCCTGCGTGTGCGCGAGCGCGTGGCAGAGCTCGGCGGAGGCCCGCTCCAGGCTCACGCTGACAACGACGCCGTCGACGCGCTCGCGCAGCGATCTGCGGCCGCGCTGGCCAAGCTGGAGGCGGTCGGTCGTCAGGCTGCACACGCGCGGATCGAGCTGCTGCTCGATCCGGGCAGCTTCGTTGAGCTCGATCGCTTCGTGACCTCGCAGTGCGCCGACTTTGGCATGCAGGACAAGCAGACCTATGGCGACGGAGTCGTGACCGGCTACGGCACCGTCGATGGTCGCCGCGTGTTCGTGTTCGCCCAGCGGCCCGACGTGTTCGGCGGCAGCCTCGGTTGGGCGCACGCGCAGAAGATCTGCAAGATCATGGACAAGGCGATGGAGGTCGGCGCTCCGGTGATCGGCCTCAATGACTCCGGTGGCGCGCGCATCCAAGAGGGCGTCGCTGCGCTCGGTGGCTACGCCGAGATCTTCAAGCGCAACGTGCTCAGCTCCGGCGTGGTCCCGCAGATCTCGGTGATCCTGGGCCCGTGCGCAGGCGGGGCCGTGTACTCGCCCGCGCTTACCGACTTCACGCTGATGGTCGAGAAGTCGAGCTACATGTTCATCACCGGCCCCGACGTGATCAAGACGGTGACCCACGAGGAGGTCACCAAGGAGGCGCTCGGCGGCGCGATGACCCACAACGAGAAGTCCGGCGTCGGCCACTTCGCCTGCGCCGACGAGGCCGCCGCGCTCGCGCTGACCCGCGAGCTGCTGGGGTTCTTGCCGAGCAACAACATGGAGCCGCCGCCGATCCGCGAGAGCGCCGACCCGCTCGGCCGCGAGTGCCCCGAGCTCGACGATCTCGTGCCCGAGAACCCCAACAAGCCGTACGACATTCGCAAGCTGATCGAGGCGGTCGCCGACGATCACGTGTTCCTCGAGGTCCAGCAGCACTACGCCAAGAACATCGTGGTCGGCTTCGTGCGCATCGCCGGCCAGAGCGTCGGCGTGGTCGCCAATCAGCCACTGGTCCTGGCCGGCTGTTTGGACATCAACGCCTCGGTCAAGGCCGCCCGTTTCGTGCGGACCTGCGACGCCTTCAATGTGCCGCTGCTGACCTTGGTCGACGTGCCCGGATTCCTGCCCGGCACCGATCAGGAATATGGCGGGATCATCCGCCACGGCGCCAAGCTGCTCTACGCGTTCACCGAGGCGACGGTGCCCAAGGTGACCTTGGTGACCCGCAAGGCCTACGGTGGGGCTTATGACGTGATGGCCTCCAAGCACATCCGCGGCGACATCAATCTCGCCTATCCGACCGCCGAGATCGCGGTGATGGGCGCCGAGGGAGCGGTCAACATCATCTTCCGGCGCGAGCTGAGCGAGGCCGCCGATCCCGAGGCCGAGCGGGCGCGCTTGATCGCGGATTATCGCAAGCTGTTTGCGAGCCCCTACAAGGCCGCGGAATTTGGCTTCTTGGATCGCGTGATCATGCCCAGGGAGACGCGCAAGGTGCTGGTCGACAGCTTCGATCTGCTGCGAAACAAGCGGCAGGAGAACCCGCCGCGCAAGCACGGCAACATTCCGCTTTAGAGCGACTGGAGGCTCTTGCCCGAGAACCGGGCCATCGCGGCGAAGCACGGGACCACGCTCTTGCGTGGCCCGGCGCCGCTGAACTCGCGATAGAGCGTGTCGACATTCACGACCATTCGCTCGGCCTCGCTCCAATCGGCAAAATTAGCCGCGGAGCGGCGTGAGGACAACCCGGTCACCGCGATGTCCTGCGCGGCCTCGAACGCGCCCATGCCTGCGTCGTAGCGCTTGCGGGCCTCCGACTGCACATATTCGAGATACTCGCGTAGCTTGCGAACGCCGGCCTTGTCGGTCAGCGGGCCATGGCCGGGTACGATCGCGTCGACGTCCATGGCTTCGATGCGCTCGCAGGCGGCGATCCAGTTGGAGAACGGCCCCTCCCATACGACCGGGTGGCCGCCGATGAACAGGATGTCGCCGGTATAGACCACGCGATCACCAGGCACGTGCACGATCACGTCGCCCTTGGTGTGGGCAGGGCCGACCTCGATCAGCTCGACGGTCTTGCTGCCGACGTTGACGGTGAGCTGATGATCGAAGGTCTTGCTCGGCAGCACCAGCTCGATGCCGTCGAAATCGAAGTCGCCGAAGATCTCGAGCACGAACGGCGCGGCCTCGATGACCGAGGCCAAGACTTCGATGCCGAGCTTGCCCGCGAGGCGACCGAGGCCGGCGCCGAGCTTGCCCATGCGCATCGAGGTCCGCGCGACCTTGCTCAGCTTGGCCATCAGCGCCGGAGGGATCTCGGCCATCTCGGCGGCGCCGCGGCGCGAGGCGATGATCTCGGCGTCGCGCACGAGCGCGTTGCCCCAACAGTGATCGCCGTTGGCGTGCGTGTTGACGACGGTGCCGATGCGCTTGGCCGCGGGCACGGCGGCTCGCATGGTCGCGAGCATGCGCTCGGTCAAGCGCATGTCGAACAGCGTGTCGACGAGCAGGCTGGCCTCGCCGTCGCTGATCAGGCCGGCGTTGTTGCGACCCCAGGAGCCGTCGGGCTGCATGAACGCCCAACAGCCGTCGCCGACCTCGCGCAAGCCTAGAGCGGCGATTGGCTTGATTCCACGCGCTGATGCACGCCTGGGGCCGCCCGAGGCGGTGTCGCTCGGCGCTCGCAGTGGGATCCACCACAGCTTCGGCCTCGCTCCTACCCTCGGACGGCCCCAGACGCACCTCAGCACGCGAAATCAAACCAATCACCGCTCTAGTTCGTAGCGGGGCATGGTCGGGAGATACCACGAGCGGCGAGCGCTCCGCTCCCATTCGTGGCAAGCTCGAGGCGTGCCCTGGTCGTCTTCGGCAACGCGCACGAGCCTGGTTGTGGTCGCTGCGATCGCGCTGACCGGCTGCTGGCAGAGCGCGTATACGAAGAACCGATCGCTTCACTATGTGGATGGCGTGTTGGTCGAGAGCGAGGCGCCGGCCCCGGCCGCGTACGCGGGCTACCTGCGCGCCCGCGTGGCGCTCGATCGCAACCCGCCGCAGCTCGACGAGGCGCGCGGGCACATCCTCGACGCGCTGCGCTGGCAGCCGGATGAGCCGCAGCTGTGGACGGTCAAGGCCGAGATCGAGTGGAAGGCCGGCGACTTCGCGGCGGCCGAGCGAGACCTCGCTCGCGCGTTCGAGCTGCGGCCCGGCTATCCCGAGGCGCAGCGACTGCTCGCGTCGATTCGCGACTCGCGGGGCTCGGCCACCGCTGCTGCAGGCGCGAGCGCTGGCTCGGCGCAATGACGCGGCCGCGAGTCGTGCTAGGTAGCTGGCGATGCCAGCGATCGCGCGCGAGTTTGCGTTCCCCGGCGGCCCGACCGTCAATCGAATGGGTTTTGGGGCCATGCGATTGTGCGGTCCCGACGTTTGGGGCAAGCCGGACGATTCGGGCGCCGCGCGGGTGGTGCTGCGCCGCGCGATCGAGCTCGGGATCAATTTCATCGATACCGCCGACGCCTATGGGCCGGAGTGCAACGAAGAGCAGATCGCCGAGGCGCTGCACCCCTATCCCGAAGGTCTGGTGATTGCGACCAAGGGCGGGCTCGTGCGGCCGCCCGATCGATCGTGGCAGCGCGACGGTCGACCCGTCCACCTGCGCGAGGCCTGCGAGGCCAGCCTCCGACGGCTGAGGTGCGAGCGCATCGATCTCTATCAGCTGCACGCGCCCGATCCCAATGTGCCGTTTCTCGAGCAGGTGCGGGCGCTCGCGCAGCTGCGTGACGAGGGGCTGGTCGCGATGGTCGGGCTCAGCAACGTCAGTGTCGCGCAGCTACGTCTGGCGCTCGATCTCGTGCCGATCGCATCGGTGCAGAACCGCTTCAATTATGCCGACTTCGGCCATGTCGACGTGCTCGCCGAGTGCGAGCGGCTCGGCGTCGCGTTCCTGCCCTGGTATCCGCTCGCGGTCGGGCAGCTGGTGGGGACGCGGTCGCCGTTGGTCGACGTCGCCGACGAGCTCGGGGCCACGCCGTGGCAGGTTGCGATCGCGTGGTTGCTGCACCTCTCGGACGTGGTGATCCCGATCCCGGGCACCTCGCAGGTCGCTCACCTCGAGGAGAACGTCGCGGCCGCGCAGCTCGAGCTGAGCGAGCAGCACATGCGCAAGCTCGGGCAGCTGGTGGACTCGCGCATCGTCACCGGCTGACGGGATCCTGTGTACCATCGCCGCCATGAGCGACGAGCAGTGTGTCGGTTGCGGCGCGACTTCCCGGGGCGTGTTGGTGTGTCACCACTGCGGCGTGCCGGTCCGCTCGCTGATCGACGCCGAGTCGCAGCGGCGCGCGCTCGATGAGCTGCACGGGCAGCTCGCGGTGCCCAATCCGCCCCCGCATCTGCTCGACAACGCGTTCTTGCCCGACGATCCGCGGGTGCTGATCGACGCGGGGCTGCGGCTGCTGCCCGTGCTCGAGCGGGGCACCGGGCAGGCGGCGGCGGCCGGGCGCATGAAGGCGATCATCATCAAGCTGCGCCTGCTCGGCGAGGATCCGACGCTGGTCGAGGCGGCCAGGCAGCTGGAGGCGGCGCTCGCTACCTACCACCGCGAGGATCGAAAGTGGGGCTACGTGGTCGCCACGTTTCTGATCGTGGTGGTCGCTGGCATCGGCGGCGTGGTCAAGTGCGCTTGTTGAATCGAGCGCACGAAAAAACGGGCCGGGATCGAAATCCCGGCCCGTCACGGCTCTCGCTTCGAATGAACTCTGGTTAGCGGGCGATCTTCGCCGAGGGCTTGGGCCGCTCGCACACGCCCGCTTGGCCCTTGCCGACGGTGCGGATCGTGAACTGGTCCTCGGCCTCGACGCGCTGGCCGGACAGCTCCGAGCGGACCGCACGAACCATCAGCGGGGCCAGCTGCTCGACCGTGTAGCAGGGGATGTGCGGCTCCGCGTGCGGGTTGCCGACGCCCGAGTCGTCGGTGAGGAACAGGTACTGCGCGCCGGTCAGCATCGCGGCGGCCCGCATCACGAACTCGGCCTCACCGGCCACGCCCGAGCTGGCGACCGGGTACACAGCCACGCCTTGCTTGCGCAGGCCGTCGACGGCGTCGAGCGTGTCGTCGATGTCGTTGCTGTGCGGCGGGGCGTCGGCGACCAGGAAGGTCACGCGGGCGGTGCCGTCCTTGCGACACGAGAGCTTCTCGGTGGCCTTCATCGCGGCGTCCATGGCCTCGGGGTAGTCACCGCCACCGCCGGCCGACTGCGCGCTGAGATCACGCTGGAAGGCGTCGAGATCACCGGTGAAGTCGAACACGCGGGTCGTGTACTGATCGCCGTTGTCGCGGTAGACGACCAGGGCGTAGCGCT
Source organism: Enhygromyxa sp. (assembly GCA_035538075.1). GTDB lineage: Bacteria > Myxococcota_A > Polyangia > Nannocystales > Nannocystaceae > Plesiocystis. The sequence goes on along the minus strand of DATLLB010000754.1, from coordinate 6,912 downwards.
GATCGACGTTGGGGAAGTGGCGGCTGATGGCCTCGGCGATGTCGCGGATCTCGACCTTGAGGTACTCCATCTCGTCGCCCATGCTGCCGGTCGCGTCGATGACCAGCGCGATGTCCAGCTTGGTCGGCAGCGAGCCCTGGGCGTCGGTCAGGGTCACGAGCTGCTCGACCTGATCCTTGATCGAGACGGTCTTGCGGGTGTTGCCGTGCGAGATGGTGGCCTTGCCCTGGCCCTGGTTGCCGCTGTCCCAGCCCTGCACCCACACGGCGCGTCCGTCGGTGCGGGTCAGCAGCTGCTTGCCATCGATCTCGACCTTGGCGTTGGCGACCGGGCGGCCCTGCGCGTCCTGGACCCGCAGCACCGTGCGCTGACCGGCGAATGCCGAGGCGAGCTGCGAGAGGTCCGGGTGGCTGCGCACCTGGTCGACGAACTTGTCGAAGACCCACGGGTTGAGGTTGTCGTCGAAGCTGCCGGCGGTGAGCGTGCCGGACTGGATGTTTTGATCGGGACGCTTGGCGATCTTGGCCGGAGCGTCTTCTTCTTCGCGGGCGATCTTGCCGCCCTTGGCGTCGGTCGGGCTCGCGGTGGTGGCCTTCTTGGCTGCCGGGGCAGCGCTGCGATCGCGGCCGGTACCGGTGCCGATGCCTTCACCGTCACCCATCATCGCGCCCGCTTCGGCCTCGGCCATCGGCGCGGGCGAGGGCGGAGCGACGGCGTCGTCGGAGGCGGGCGCCTCGTCGGCGACGTCCATCGCGTAGTCGTAATCGCCTCGCGCCGCGCCGCCGGGCTCCATCGCGACCGAGGCGTCCTCGGACTTGTGCTCGGCGGCGTAGGCCATCTCCGAGCGGCTGTCTTCGTGGGAGCCGGCCGCACAACCGAGGCCGAGCGCGGGGAGCAGAGCGAGGAGGCAGGTGAGCTGAATCGAGAGGCGTCGCATGGCGAGTGTCCGTGAGTCGTGGTCCGCAACGCGACCCTCAAAAACCCTCTTACAGCCGTAGGGAGGGTTTTGCGGGCGCGGGCCGGTTGCGGGCTCGCGAGCGGACGGGATCGCCCTGCGAGGTTCTTGCTGCGTCAGGGGGGCCGCTCGGGGACTGAAAGGGCGAGCGGCTAGTGCAGCAGCCACAGGTCGTCGGCGAACAGGGCTGCTTTGGGATCGTTGTCGATCAGATGCAGGCGGACCTCGAGGCCGGCCCAATCGCGCGGGATCTCGACGCGGACCGGGCGAAGATCGAAGCGGGTCTTGGGCAGCTCGAGCGCGAGCCGTCGGCCATCGTCGGCGATCAGCTCGGCACGCAGACGATTTCGGCGTCCGCTGGTGCCGAGCAGCACCTCGATCGCGCCGCCTTCGGGCAGCACGAAGCTCGGCGAGCGGACCTCGCCGCGCGCGGCGAGACGCTCGGTCGTGGCGGCGCTCGACAGCAATCGCGCGCCGCCGTGCGGACCGATCGGCGGGAGCCCGCGCGCGAGGCTGGACGCAGCTCGGCGACCGAAGGCGTTGCCGGAGACGACCTCGAAGCGATCGAGCGTGCCGGACTCGAAGTCGGCGATCACGACCGCGCCGGATGGGACCTCGCGTGCGCGTGCAGGCGTGAGCAGCAGCTGCTCGCCGTGCCAGGGCGTGACCATGCCGGCCTCGGACATCCAGCCGCTGAGCGGGCGCACTCGATCGTCGGCGTAGCGCCGCTGCGCGACCGTCCACTCGCGCAGGCCGGGTAGCATCCAGTCGGGGACGCTGCCCTCGATCCACACGGCTTGAAACTCGCCCGCGCTCAGGCGGCGGCGCAGCTCGGTCTGCAGCGCGGCGCGATCCTCTTTGCTGACGTCGTTGATGCCCATCGCGCCGACGTGGCCGTCGCTGCCGGCGAGGATCGGCCACCACGGACGGTGCAGCGCCAGCAGCTGACCTTGGCTGGGATCGAGCGCTTCGATCGCGGCGCGCAGCGAAGCGGCGTGGCGACGCTGCTCGGGACGCGGGATCGTTCGCCAGGGATCTTGCCACGCATAGCTCTCGCGTAGACCCGCAGCGAGGCCGTGATCCTGGATCGGCTGGTAGCGCGGCTCGACCACCAACGCGAAGCACAGCTGCAGGATGATCAGCGCGAGCCCGATCAGCTCGAGCGCCTGACGAAGACCGAGCACGCCCGCGAGGTCGTCGCGACGCACGGTCGAGTCGGGCAGCGCGACGGCCAAGAATGCGGCGCCGAAGCAGACGCCGGGGATGAACGCGTTGGGCTCGGCGAACTGCGTGGAGTAGCCGAGCGCGCTGACCAGCAGGCCGGCGGCGGCGAAGATGGCCCAGTAGAGAGGGCCCTGGATTGCGCGCAGGCCCTGCCAGGTGGCGCGCAACCACGCGCGCGCGCGGCCGTCCCGAGCACCTTGGGTGGCGATCAAGCGCGCGGTCTGGCGGACGCGACGAAGCGCGAGGCCGAGGGCGACGCCGATCAACGCGAGCAGCAGCACGACCAGGAACGGGGCCGCGTGCATGAACATGCCCCAGGTCTTCTCGCGGAAGCGCTCGTGGTTGAACGCGTGGCTCTGGTGCATCTCGTAGATCCACGTCCACAGCCAGCCGTCGGTCAGCCACTGACCGAGCAGCACGCCGCCGCCGTCGATCAGCGCGATGGTGCCCGCGTACGCCCAAAATTGTCGCGGGGCGACGAGCAGGCCGGCGAGCGCGGAGGCCAGCACGAACACGGCCGCGGTCTGCTTGGTCCAAAAGGCGAGCGCGACGAGCAGGCCGGCGAGGATGGCCTTCTTCCAGCTGCCCTCGCACTCGCGCAGGAGCACGAGCCCCCACAGGAGCAGCGCGAGGAACAGCGCGTCGCCGCGGGCGAGGTCGAGCCAGCGAAAGCTGAACACGTAGCCGGACAGGAACAGGCCGATCGCCAGCGCCCGGTGGGCGATCGGCTTGTGCTCGAATCGACAGAGCCGCCATAGCGCAGCACACGTCGCGATCACGGCCGCGATCGAGATCGCCCGCGCGAGCACGTAGCCGAGCGGGAACACGAAGCCGAGCGCGGCGATCAGGGCCGGGTACAGCGGCGGATAGAGGAACGGGACGAACTCGGGGCTCGGCGGACCGTAGACGGGCAGGCCCTGCTGCACGCGGTGGGCCTGCTGCAAGCTGCCGCCCTCCATCCACTCGAGCTCGAGCGGGAAGCCGATCCGCAGCGCGAACACCAGCGCGATCACCAGGGCCCACACGATCGCCAGACCCAGCGCGACGCGACGCAACCATGCGACCGCGCGGCTCGGGGTGTCTGCGAGGGCCGGGGGCTCGCGGCGCGGGAGCGCGAGGATCTTTGCGTCGCTCACTGCGACCTCCGCTGCGGGTCGAGCTGCTCGAAGCGATCGCGCGGGCGCATGCAGCAATAGAATTGACTGGGGATCACGCCGGTCTCAGCGCGCCGATCGGGGATCGGTCCGGTCTCGACGCAGGCCCAACCGGTCCACCCGCGCGGAGCTCCGAGCCGGCGCGCGAGCTCCGTGGTCGGCGGACGCTCGCCGGCGTAGCCGAGGTGACAGAGCAGGTCGGGCTCGTGGGCGAGCATGGTCGCGAGCGAGGCGTGCAGCTGATGACCCGGGCGCGCGCCGTCCTTGCGGGGCTCGGTGTGCGCGACCACGGTCGGATCGATCAGGCCGTAGGCGTCGTAGGTGGTCAGGCCGGCGGTGTAGGGCATGGCCCCGGCGGCGCCGACGGTTAGCACGGTGTCGGCCGGGAGCACGCGCGCGAGCTCGGCCCCGGCGGCCAGACGAACGGCGGCGAAGCGATGCATGGCGGTGACGCTCTCGAAGCCGGGGCTCGACTTGGGATCGTCAGGGTCGAGGTGCAGGTGGGCGTGGGCTCGATCGTCTTGCACGCGGGTAGGGATGCGCACGGCGAGCGCGGTGAGTAGCGCGATCGCGATCGCGGCCCAGGCTGCGTTGGCCCACGGACGCGCGCGCAGCTGCTCGCGGGCGTCGGCCAGCGCGAGGCCGATCAGCAGCGCGAGCAAGGTGGTGGCCGGCAGCACGAAGCGACCGTAGGCCATGAAGTCGCCGCCGATCGACCACGCCCAGACGAGCTGCGCTGCGATCGGCAGCACCAGCACGACGTGGCGTGCTCGCACCAGCAAGAGCAGCGGCGCGAGCCAAACCAGCGCGAGCCGATCCGCCCAGAATTTCAGATACGCGATCCCGTAGCTGTCGCGCAGCAGCGCGCCGTGGTGCTTGACGGCCCAGGTGTTGGGCAGCCACGCGCCGTAGTACAGCCTGCGAAAGACCAGCTGCGCGAGCAGCAGGCCGACGAACCACGCGGAGGCGATCGCGATCCGACGCCAGGGGATCGTGCGAGGTTTTTGTTCGCGAGCGACCAACGCGAGCCAGCCCACCCCGAACGCGGCGATGCTCAGCAGCGCGTCGAGCCGCGTGAGCCCGGCCAGCGCCGCGAGCACGGCCGCCCCCTCGATGCGTCCGCGCAGCCACGCGAACATGGCCGCGAGCGCGAGCGCCAGCGCGAGGCTGGTCTCGAGCCCGCTGCTGGCCCAGACCACGAACTCGGGCGTGAGCACCAGCAGCGCAGGCGCGAGCAGATCGACCACCCCGAACACACGCTGGTCTGGCTGCCCCGGACCAAAGCGCCGTCGCAGCGCGGCGCCGATCAGCGCGACCAAGCCGAGGCTCGCGAGCGAGGCGCCCGCGGTGAGGATCGGCGCGAGCGTTTCAGGCCGCAGCTCGATCGCGTCCCCGACCGCGAGCACCAGCACCCACAAAAAATTCGTGTAGCCCTCGACGCGCTCGAGCGGCTCGACGTTGTAGACCAGCGCGCCGTGCCGGGCGAGGTTGCTCGCGTAGCGGAAGCTGATGAAGGCGTCGTCGCACAGGAACGACCACGCGCGCAGGTGCACGAGCAAGCCGACCGCGATCACGAGCGCCACGCACCCGCTCGCGCGCGTGGGCGGACGCAGCGATGCGCACGCCCGAGCGTTGTCGTCGTCGCCCATGCGTGTCGGGCCCATGCGTGCCGGGATGGTAGTCAGATGCGGGCTCGCCGTGGTAGCGCTTCGAGGTCGCGCCGCATCCGATGACCGCGCCCCCCAAGCCGAGCGAGGCCCCCGCAGGGCCCAAGCTGATCATCCAGATCCCGTGTCTGGACGAGCGCGATCACCTGCCCGAGACCTTTGGCGACTTGCCGCGGACGCTCCCGGGCGTGGCGGAGATCGAGGTGCTGATCATCGACGACGGCAGCACCGACGGCACCAGCGAGGTCGCGGCCGCGCTCGGCGTGCACCACATCGTCCGCTTCCCTCGCAACCGCGGGCTCGCGGCGGCCCACAGCGCCGGGCTCGACGCGTGCCTGCGGCTCGGCGCCGATCTGGTCGTCAACACCGACGCCGACAATCAGTACAAGGGCTCCGACATCGCGCGGCTGATCGAGCCGGTGCTGGCCAACCGCGCCGACATTGCGGTCGGCGATCGGCAGACCGACACGATCTCGCACTTCTCGTGGTTCAAGCGGGTGCTGCAGCGCTGGGGCTCGGCGTTGGTGCGGCGGGCCTCGGGCGTGGCGGTGGCCGACTCGACCTCGGGCTTTCGCGCGATGAATCGCAAGGCGATCTCGACCTTGTTCGTGCACAACTCGTTCACGTACACGCTCGAGACCATGATCCAGGCCGGCAAGGCCGGGCTCGTGGTCGAGAACGTGAAGATCGAGACCAACCCCAAGACTCGCGAGTCGCGGCTGTTCTCGTCGATCCCCGAGTACCTGCGTCGCAACGGTCCGGTGATCCTGCGCGCGTACGGGATGTACTGGCCGCTGCAGACCTTCGGGTACTTGGCGATCGCGCTGCTGCTGGCCGGGCTCGGGCTCGGCGGACGCTTCTTGTATTTTTATGTGCGCGACCCCGACGTGTCGGGACACATCCAGAGCCTGCAGGTCGGGGTTGGGGCGGTCGTGCTCGCGTTCGTGGTCGGGCTGATGGCGTTCTTGGGTGATCTGCTGGCGGCCAACCGGCGGCTCAACGAGGAGCTGCTCGCTCGCGTGCGGCGGCTCGACGCGGAGCTCGCCTCCCAAAGGCGCGCACGTGGGCAGCCGCTCGAGGGCATCCGCAGCACGGGCGCGCCGAGCTGGCGCGCGAGCGGGGAGGGGTGAGCGTGGTGGAGAACGTCGTCGGCAACTTCGAGGACAAGTACGCGTCGCAAAACCCGATCGCGCGCTACTTGGTGAAGGGGTTTCTCGACGCGGTCACCGAGCTGTACGTGCGCGCAAGTCCGCGCGGCAAGACGGTGCTCGAGGTCGGCTGCGGGGAAGGCAAGCTCGCGACTCACCTGATCCGCCACGCGCCCACGCCTGCGCGCTACCTCGCGACCGACGTGTCGCTGCACGCGATCCGATCCGAGCTGGATCCGCCGATCGAGACCGAAGTCGCGTCGATCTACGAGCTGCCGTTCGCAGACGCGAGCTTCGATGTCGTGGTCTGCTGCGAGGTGCTCGAGCACCTCGAGGATCCGCGCCGCGGGCTCATGGAGGTGGCCCGAGTCGCGCGTGAGCGTGTGCTGCTCTCGACCCCGTGGGAGCCGGTCTGGCGGGCGATGAACATGGCGCGCGGCAAGTACCTGCGCGATCTCGGCAACACGCCCGGGCATGTGCAGCACTTCTCGCGCGGCGCGTTGCAGCGGCTCGCGGCGGCGCATCTGCGGGTGGACGCCATCAAGACCCCTCTGCCCTGGACGGTGATCCTGGGTGCGCCGCTTCGTTGAACAATTCCTCGCGCACTGGCCAGCCCTGTTCGTGCTGGTGTTCGCGGCGTGGTTGCTGTGGCCGGTGCCGCTCGGCGCGATGCCGATGTCGGCCGATCACACGGTCCACCTGACGCGGATCGTGCTCACGGCCGAGCGCTTGGTCAGCAGCGGGTCGCTGTCGGGCTGGGAGCC
>DATLLB010000753.1:0-5896 GCA_035538075.1 Enhygromyxa sp. | reverse complement strand
ATGGAACACCGTCCGCGCGTGGGAGATCCTCGACGAGACGCTCCAGATCCGCGGCGGCCGCGGCTACGAGACGGAGAAGTCCCTCGAGCAGCGCGGCGAGTTCCCGATCCCCGTCGAGCGCGTGATGCGTGACTGTCGCATCAACCTCATCTTCGAGGGGTCGAGCGAGATCATGCACCTGTTCATGGCCCGCGAGGCCGTCGACCGACACCTCGAGATCGCCGGGCCGCTGGTCGACGCGAGCGCGAGCCCGAAAGCGAAGCTGGCCGCGCTGCCGGGCGCGATCGGCTTTTATGCGTGGTGGTATCCGAGCCGCTATTTCGGTTGGGGGCTGTGGCCGCGCCATGCCGAGTACGGCAGGCTCGCCACCCACGTGCGCTTCGTCGATCGCTGCTGCCGACGGCTCGCGCGGGCGGTCTTTCACGCGATGCTGATTCACCGCGCGAAGCTCGAGCACCGCCAAGAGCTGCTGTTTCGCGCCGTCGACGTGGCCATCGAGCTGTTCGTGCTGACCGTGACGCTGTGTCGTGCGCGAGCTCTGCAGAGCGCGCGAGACCTGCCCGCGGGCGCGTCCGAGAGCGCGCTCGAGCTCGCCGACGTGTTCGCTCGTGGGGCCCGGTCGCGCATCGACGGCAAGCTGCGTGGCTTCTGGCGCAATCACGATCGCGCCCGCTATCGGCTCGGACGCGCGCTGCTCGACGGCAAGCACCAGTGGCTGGAGGACGGCATCATCGGCATCGACGCCGACATCGACGAGCTGACCCCGCCGAGCGTGGAGGAGCTGCTCGGCCAGCTCGGCGAGCAGCTCGGCGAGCAGCTCGGCGAGCCGCCGCAGGAGCGGGTCGAACCGCCGCCGTCGCCCGAGCCCGTGCCGCACGAGCCCGCCGACACATCACGACGACGGATTGCATGACGCCACGCAAAGCAGACGAATCTCATGCTCACAGTCGGTGACAGGTTCCCGGATTACTCGCTGACCGCGGTGGTCTCGCGCGACCCCGACGACGCGTTCGTGACCCTCACCCGCCACAGCTATCCCGGCAAGTGGCTGGTTCTGTTCTTCTGGCCCAAGGACTTCACATTCGTGTGCCCGACCGAGATCGCCGAATTCGGCCGGCTCGCGTCGGAGTTCGGCGAGCGCCACTGTCAAGTCCTCGGCGCCAGCACCGACAGCGAATATGTGCACTTGGCCTGGCGCCAGCATCATCCGAAGCTGGCCGAGCTGAAGATTCCGATGATCAGCGACATCAAGCGCGAGCTCAGCCATGCGCTCGGCATCATCGACCGCGAGGCCGGTGTCGCGCTGCGAGCCACGTTCCTCGTCGATCCCGAGGGCCTCATCCGCTTTGTCTCGGTCAACGACATGAACGTCGGCCGCAACCCGACCGAGGTCCTGCGCGTCCTCGATGGCCTGCAGACCGACGAACTGGTGCCGTGCGGCTGGCAGCGCGGCCAACCGACGCTCGGCGCCCCGAGCTGAAGCCAACCATGAGCCAACCTGCGGAAAAACCACCCAAACAATTACCGCGACAAGACGACCGGGTCGGGCCGCCCCAATATGCGGTGATCTCGACGCCGGAAGGCTGGCAGCTGCTGCTCGAGCATGGCGACGTATACCTACGCTGGGAGCTCCGCGGACCCCCTGGGCACCCGGGCGTGGCCTGGCCGGCCACCGACGTCGCCGCCGCCTCGCTCGAGAGCCCGAGCGGCTCGCTGTTCGGCAAGCCTGCGCTCGAGCGCGAGGGCAACGAAGTCGGGCTGTTCAAGAACATTCGCGAGCGCGACGGCGAGATCGTGGCGATGGGCGAGTGCCTCGACGACGGAGTGCTCGAGCTCGAGTTCGACGGTGCGCTCATGTCGGGTCGCTGGCGGATCACGCGTTCGGGTCAGAGTCGGCGAGAAGCGGAAGCGTGGACGCTGCGACCCATACCCGACCAACCGAGCGAGGCATGAGGTCAAAGTCGCACAGTTGGTGGCGATCCGTGCAGAGTCGACACGCACCAGCTCGCCACACGACAATGTCGTCGCCGTAGCCGACGGAACATTCGTTGCATATCCAGAGTGCCCAGCGCCGGACGGCGGTGAGCGCCGTTCGCTGCTCTTTGCGTGGGAGCGCCCGGATGGACGTCGTCATTCCTGCGATCGCCGATGGTGTGCAAGAGGTCGAGATTCTCGCGTTGCTCGTCAGGGTCGGGCAGCACGTGCTCGCGGAGCAGCCCGTGCTCGAGCTCGAGGCCGGCAAGGCCTCGTTCGAGCTGCCGAGCCCTGCGACCGGCAAGATCGAGGAGATTCGGGTTGGGATCGGCGACGACGTGAAGGTCGGCGACGTGGTCCTGACGCTGCAAACGGTGGACGATCGACCGTCGGTGGCGACGGCCCAGCCGCCACCGCCGACGCAGCCCGCTTGCCCGTCGGGCCCGCGCGAGACCTGTGTGCGCGCGAGCCCAGCCGCACGTCGGCGCGCTCGCGAGCTCGGCGTCGATCTCGACGCTCTCGCCGCCGCGCTCGACGGACGTGTGACAGTCGAGCAGATCGAGGCGCACGCGGGTGGCGGGTCCGCTGAGGACGACGCCGACATCGCCGCGCTGGAGGCACTGGCCCCACGAGTCGACGCCGACCGGCTCGTTGCGGCGCACGACGCCTTGCATCGCTTGATCGACGTGACCTCGCTCGAGGTCGCGCGTCGTCGCTATCGTGACGAGCACGAATTTGGTCCGCGTTTGACGTTGACCGCGTTCGTGCTCAAGGCCTGTGCGATCGCGCTGCGTCAGCACCCGCGCATGAACAGCAGCTTGATTCGCCACGGGCGGGCGCTGGCGATCAAGCGTTACGTTCACATTGGCGTCGCGCTCGACAGTCGTCGGGGACTCGACGCGCCGCTGCTGCTGCACGTCGATCAGCGCTCGCTGTGCGAGCTCACCGACGAGCTCGAGGCCCTGGTCCGTGCCGATCGCACGATCACGGAGCACGGTGAGGCGCCGACCTTCTCGATCACCACCTCGCGCAGCTTCGGCGGCAGCGGATTCACGCCGTTGGTCCATCCGCCGTTGGTCGGCGCGCTGGGCCTGTGTCGGGCTCGTACCGAGGCCGGTCGCACGATGCTGCCGGTCAGCCTCGCCTACGATCGACGGGTCAACGACGAGGCCGCGGCGAGCTCGTTTCTGGCGACCGTCGCCGAGCTGCTCCACGATCCGATGGCGATGCTGATGCACGCGTGAGACCGACGTCTACGCGACCGGCGAGATCGCCGAGCTCGAGTGCATCGCCGCCCGCAACCCGAGCTGTGCCGGGCTGCGCTCCTGCAGCTCGCGATCGAGCTGCTCGGAGCGCTGCGCGAGCCGACGCGCCCGAGCGGCGCCGAGCTCCCGCGCGGTCGCAAGCCCCTTGTCGAGCACGGTTCGCACGGCCACGCGCGTCGGTGTAGCCGTGAAATAGTGTCGACCGTAGCGGGCCAGCGCGCGCCGATCGATCGCAAAGCCGAGCCCGGGCTCGAGCGGCAGCGCGAGCTGCCCCCGCTCGTGCGTCCACGGCCGCTCGAGCAGAGCGTCGCGCACGGCCGGGATCCAGCCCGGCGGCGCGTAGGGGTACTCGAGCAGCTGTGTGGCGTGCGAGCGCGAGGCCGCGAACAACTGCAGATTGATTGCGAAGCCGATCCCGTTGGTCCACGTGTGCGGCGTGTAATCGACGTTGGCCGCCTCCGCGCGACGGACAAACTCGAAGGTCTGCGCAATGCCACCGGTCATCACGGCGTCGGGCTGATAGATGTCGTAGCAGCCACGCTCGAGCATCGCGGTCAGCTCTGGCAGACCGTGATGATTGAGCTCGCCGCCGGCGATCGGCACATGCGAGCGGCGACGCAGCGCCGCGAGCTCGGTGTACGCGTCGAAGGCGAGCGGCTCCTCGACCCACGCGAAGCCGAGCTCGGCCGCCGCGGCGCAGAACTTCACGGCGCGAGCGAAGCTCCAGCACGGCGCGTCGGCGATCACGGCCACGCGCCAGCCCTGGTTGGCGTCGACGCTGAGCGCCACGTCATCGCCGACGCGCGCTCGCACCTCGTGAATGTGGGCCACGTCCTGCTCGAGCGTGTCGGCGTGGACGCGCAGCTTGACCGCGGCGAAGCCCTCGTCGACGCGGGCCTGCACCTCCTCGGCGCGCGCCGCCGCAGACCGCAGCTCGCCCGTCGATGCGTAGAGGCGCACGGACCCCGCGTTGCCGCCCAGCAACACGTGGACCGGCGCGCCGCTGGCCTTGCCGATCAGGTCCCAGCAGGCGGGCTCGATCCAGCCGCTGCGCCAGCCCAGGTAGCTCATCTCGCGAATGCGCTGCTGAATGGCCGGTAGATCGTCGGCTCGCTCGCCGAGCAGATAGGGGCCGAGCAGGTCACCGAGCCCCTCGCGCTCGCGGCCCATCGCCGGGGCCGCCGACCAGCCCTGCAGACCCGAGACCGTCGACAGCCGAATCAGCGTGAAGCGATTGCTGGTCTGTGGAAATCCGGGGATCCAGGTTGGATGAAACGGACTCGGGAGCGGCACCTCGACGTGCCAGAGATCGATGCGTTCGATCCGCAAGGGACTGTTCCTTTGCTCTGATCTGCACCGCGCGAGCCAATTGGGTTTCGCGCTCGGGCCGGCGTTGCCGGCGGCATGACACGCGGTCCCGAAATTACAGCGACGTGCCGAACGTGCACTTTTGACCAGTACACGCGACACACCCGTGCACCGACACGCGTACGCCAACTGCGGCGGATCGGGCCTCCACTTTGGTCGTCCTTTTGCACCGACTCTGGTGAAAACGCAAGAAGGTGACGAACTCATGAAAGAACAACGCGGCAGCATGAACATCGCGCTGAAGAGCGTGGCGGTGCTCTTGGCGGCGCTGTTCTTCGTGTCCGGTGGCGCCAAGATCGGCGGCTGGCTCGACGCGCAATTCGAGGCGTGGGGCTATTCGCCGGGCTTCGCCGTATTGCTCGGCATCTTCGAGGTCGTGTTTGCGATCGCCCTGTTGATCGACCGAGCCGCCACCTGGGGCGCATTTGGTCTGATGATCATTCTGCTCGGCGCCGTGGGCACTCACTTGCTGCATGGTCAATACACGCTGGCGCTGCTGCCAATCGCCGTGTTCGGCCTGCTCGGGTTCGTGGCCTGGGGCCGTGGGCCCCAACGCCACAGCGTGCGCGCCGCTCCAGTCGAACCCGCCGAGCAGCGAGCGCGACGCGGGGTCCCTTCGCGGGTCTGATCAGAACAACAGGTAATTGCGCATACCGCTATTGTTCGCGACCCATGTGAATGACCCCGTGTGCCGAGCGCGGGGCGATTGAACGCGTGGCACCGATCTTGCGACCTTTCTGCACCCGCCGATGAACTCCGGCACGCCGCCGGGTCGAGCGCCGAACAGGAGGTCCGCACCATGACGACTCAGAGCACCATGGTTGAAGAAATCAACAGCACCACGCACGACGCCGTGCTGCTACAGATCCAGGGGGACTTCGATCGCGACGGTCTGCTCTCCGCTGCCGATGTGATCGCCGGATCGTTGGTCGGCCGGGGCCGCTCGTCCGTGTTTGGCGATGACTTTCAAGAGTACACGCCGACTCTGTACAAAGGCGGGAGCGATCAATGGTTCGTGACCTACGAGCTCGGCCCCGACACCAGCGACGAGGGCAGCTGTCCGCAGGTGACTCGAGTCTATCTCTCCGGCGATCTATGCGGCTGGGAGATCGGCACCTTTGCGACCCGGTCCGGCACCATCGTCCACGGCGTCAAGATCGAGTACGAACGAACCCACGAGAGCTACCGAAGCCGCGACGAGGACACCGAGGTCGAGACGGCCGACAGCTTGCGGCGCTATGCGAAGATCATCGAGATCCCGTCGGGTGCGACGCACATCGAATTGCGCT
>DATLLB010000752.1:0-7815 GCA_035538075.1 Enhygromyxa sp. | reverse complement strand
GCGCGATGTCGAGGGCGATGAACTCCCCGCGCGCGTCTTTGCGGCTCTGCAGCCAGTCGGAGTAGACCAGCCGCGGCCCGTCGTCGTCCCAGGCCGCGACGATCGCCTCGACGAGGCTGCGCTCGATGTCGCTGTCGGAGCTCTGCTGGTCGACACGCGCGGCCAGCCGCTCGGCGATCGCCTCGGCGTGCTCGGCCTGATCGCTGGTCAGCTCGTGATCGGCCTCGACCGCGGCGATGAAGGCCTCGAACACGCGGCGAAGCTCGCGACCCTCGGCGACGTGGCGATGCAGCACACGGGCGTCTTGCAGTCGCTCGTGACGCTCGCGGACAGCCTCGGCGACGCGCGGATCGGCGTGGTGGAGCAGCGCGTCGTAGAGGGCCTTCCACAACCGACGGCGCGCGCCGAGCATGTGATCCTTGCTCAGCAGCAGCATCGCTCGGGCGACGCGGGGATCGGGCTGCCATCCGATCATCGTCTCGATCCGCGCCTCGACCTCATCGAGATGGCCGTCGCGCAGGCTCGCGAGCAGCGGCCCGACTGCGCTCGGGCTCGGGCTCTCGGCGGCCGCCAACCACGCCGCGTGCCGAATCTTGGGGGTCTTGCCGGCGGGCGGCTGCTGATCCTGATCGACCAGCAGCCCGAGCCGCTCGATCGACGCGGCGACCATTGGGCTCCGCCGCCGCGCCCAGTAGGCGACCGCCAGATCGAGCGCGCTCGAGAGCTCGCCACGCTCCACGGCCTCGCGCACCGCCGCGAGATCCTCGACGATCGTCGGGCTCGGCTCGGCCGTCGCCGCGACGCGCAGATCGGGAGCCGGGCCGTCCGCGAGCGCAGCGATCGCGCGCTAGAGCTCGGCGAGATCGGCCTTCCATTCGGCGGGCAAGCGGGCAGGCTCGGGCAACTTTCGCAGCGCCGCCTTCACCCACCCCTCGAGCTTCGTCCAGAAGTTGGACGCCCCGCCGCGCGTGGCGATCCGAGCCTCGAGCCGCTCTCGCGCGCGCGTGTCGACGTGGTCCGGCAGCGCGGCGAACACCGCCGTCCACATCGAGAAGTTCGAGCTGGCGGTCAGCGGTGGCGTCTCGATCATCTCGACGAGCAGCGCCCCGATCCGCGGATCGGGGCCAAACACCAGAAGCCCGCTGAGCCGACGCGGAACTCCACCCTTGGGCGCACGAGTCACGTGCGGCAGCAACACGCCGAGCTCGACCGGACGCTTCGCTCGCACGCGGCGATCCCATTGCTCCTGCCAGTCGTCGGCGTCGACGTCGATCGGCTCGACGCCCGCGGCGAGCACATCCGACAGCGATGCGATCGCCCGCTCGAGCGGCGGCGCCCGATGGGTCCGCCACGCGACCAGCAACGCCTCCATCGCCGCCTCGTAGCGCTTGCCAGCCAACAACTCGGACGCGTGCTTGGGCGAGCTCATGCTCGCTGCCTAACACGGTCGCGAATCGCGGTTCCACACAAACCGCGATCTAGCACTCCCCGGTGACTTCGCCTGGCGCCTCGCAGACCTCGACGTTGCCCGGTACGCAGCCGGTCGTGCGCCAGTAGGTCTCGTCGTCGCACAGGATCTTGCTCAGCGACGGGCACAGATCGGCCGTGCTCGCGCAGCCGATGTACTCCTCGGGCGAGGTCGTGCACCAGCCCCCGTTACCGTCGTCGGCCAACGCGTTGCCGTAGACCGGCGCGCAGCCGGACTCGGCCATGCAGTCGGCCTCGGCCTCGTGCACCGCACAGCCGGTCGGCTCCTCGTCGGTGTCGGCGAAGTCTCCGTTGTCGTCGTCGGTGGCCGGCTCGCCATCGCCGTCGCCGGTCGGATCGCCATCACCGTCCCCGTCACCGGTCGTGTCGCCGTCGCCATCGCCGGCCTCGTCCGAGCCGTCGTCACCGTCGTCGCAACCCGGCGCGAGCAACAGCCCAATCGCAAACACCCACGCGGTTCGTCGCTTGTCGTGCATCACGAGCGATTGGTCTCGTCGCGCTGCCGGTTGGCTTCATGCCCTCGCCGCGCGGCCGGTGAGCTTTGCCAAGGCGCGGCGCTGAAACCCGCGAGCGCGCGCGCGGGTCAACTCGCGCAAAACCGCGTCGAGTCGAAGGGCCCTTCGCAGGCTCAGCGCGGACGCTCGTAGACGATCGCAATCGGCACGTCGTCGAGCGTGATCACCATGCTCGGCTGCGTGGTCCCGAAGCTCTCCCAGATCGCAATCTCGTCCGCGAGCATGTGCTTCTCGGGGAACAGCAAGGCCACGTCGGCGCCCCTGAGCCCGGTCGGCGTCCAGCCGGGCCAGCGACCCTCGCGGCGATACTGATCGGCCGCCAGCCGAGCGACGTCGTGCAGGTACACGCCGCGCTTCGCGAGCGACTCCTCGTCGAGCAACGACACCACCGCGTGCCCCCAAAACCCGCGGTTGTAGCCCGCGGCCGCAGCCCCACGCGCGCCGCCGGCCAGCGGGGCGTACTGCGAGAGGTTGTAGGGGTGGCCGTGCACGGTCGCCCACGCGCCCGGCAGCAGCACGGCGATCAGCATCACCACCGGAGCGCGCTGCAGCAGCTGCGGCCACGCGCGCAGCAGCGTCCGCGCGCGCCACCACAGCCGACCCCACGCCATCGCGGCCAGCAACGCGAGGAACGGATACGCGGTCAACCAGTGCTTGGTCCCGCCGAAGATCGGGATCGACGGCAGCGCGATCAAGCAGATCGGAAACAGCGCGAGCCCGACCAGCAAGAGCGGCTCCTCGCGTCCGTCGAACTCCGGCACCGGCTCGATCCAGCGCGGTCCGACCGGCTTCTTGCGCTTGCGCGTGAGCCCGAAGCGCCCGAGGTGTCGCAGCGCTCGCGGGTCGCGAATCGTCCGCAGCGCCAGCATCAGCCCGATGATCGCGAGCAGCAACAACGCGCTCGGCACCGTCGCCCAGGTCATCACGAACGGGTACGCGATCGGCAGCGGCGGGCGGTTGTAGTTCACGCCCCGGAACTCCATGTTGTAGTAGCTGTGCTCGCGGTGGAACGCGAAGTACTCGACGATGCGCGCGAGCGTGTCGTCCCACAGCCACGGCCACAGCGCGATCGCAACCAACGGTCCGAGCGTGGCCATGCTGAGGAGCGGCAGCGGGACCAGCTGGGTCAGGCGCGGGCGCAGGCCCGTCTGCTTCCAGCGCATCGCCAGGCACACCCACAGGTGCACCGCAAACAGCGGCCCGAGGAACAGCGCGTTGTGCTTGACCGCGATCGCTACCCCGAGCAACGGCCCGATCAGCAAGCCCCACCGCCAGTCGCCCAGCGACCGCAACCACGCGAGCGCGAGCACCAGGGTCATCACCGCGATCGGCACGTCGAACGCGTGCAAGCTGGCGTGGAAGGCCACGTGCGGGAGCGCTACGAACCACCCCGCCGCCAGCAGCCCGCCCAGGTTGCCGCCGCCGAGCCGACGCCCGGCGAGGAACAGCAGCATCGCGCCCAGGCCCGTCAGCAGGATCGCCGGTAATCGCATCGCCGCGCCCTCGCGCAGGATCGGGAATTTTCCGCCCTCGACCGCCGCCAGCTCGCGTCGCCACGCTCGCTTGCGCGGATCGTCGATGGCCTCGATCTCCTCGACGATCGCGGCATCCGGCGGCTCGGCCAGCAGCCGCGCCGAGAGCCCCGCGGCGATCTTCATCAAGGCCGGATGCTCATGGTTGATCCCAAAGTAGCGGTCGCGGATCTCGGCGGTGTTGGCCGCCTCGCCCTCCTCCGCCCAGCGCACCACCCAGGCCGCGTAGTGGCGCGAGGCCTCGAAGTACACGCCCTCGTCGCGCACGTAGCCGATGTTCTGCTCGCCGCGGAGCAGCAGCAGGGTCGTGAGCATCCCGAGCAACGCGGCGATCAACCCCGGCGATCGCAGGAACCGACGCAGCCGAGATTCTCGTCGTTCCTCGCTCATGCCCCACCCTCCTGCAAAAGCCCCGACTCGTCGAAGCCGCGCAGCTCCACGCACAGCGTGTCGGTCGGCGAGCTGCGGTGCCCCTCTTGCTGCCAGGTCCCGCTCACGGTCGTGCCCACGCGCAGCTCGACCTCGTGACGCCCCGGCTCGGTCGCGAGCGCGAACGCAGCCCAGCCCTGATCGTCGGTGAACACCCAGCGGCCGGCGATCACGTCGTTGATGCGCACCTCCAGCCGCGCGCTCGGATCGGCGCGCAGCCGGGCGTTGAAGTCACCGAAGCCGACGTGGCCGTAGATGCGATCGCCGAGCTCGAGCTTGCCGAGCTCGATCGTGGCCATCGCCCCGTCCTCGAGCTCGACCGCCACGCAGCGGCGCGTGCGGTAGTCGACCTCGAGCAGCCGCACGCCGACGCGGCCGTCCTTGCAGATGAACTCGCCGCCGCGACCCGTGCAGCGCCCACGCGCCGTGCTCACTCCCTCGATCGAGTCGAGCGCCGAGAACTGCAGCGTGCCGACCGGCTGCTGGTACTCGTGCAGGGTCAGGTGCCCGAGCCGATGGACCGCGAGCAGCTCCGGCCGCGGCAGCTCCTCGAGCTCGGCCTTCAGCGAGCCCTTCCACGGCCGCTCCTCCGCGTGGGTCAGCAGCCAGAAGCGCCCGAAGCCGCGCAGATCCGGGAACGCCAGCGAGTCCCAGCTGCGCGCCTGCGGGATGTGCATGCGCGCGCTCGGGCCCAGCCACTCGCTCGCGACGATCACCGGCTCGCCCTCGTGATTGGCGAGCAGCTGATCGACCGCCTGCCACTCCTCTTCGTCGACGTGCTCGCGGTAGGCCAGGAACGCCGCGATCGACTCGACCAGCGCGAGCGCACACAGGAGCCCGAGCAGGATCACCGCGCCGTTGGGCCGGATCAGCCCGACCACCGTGCTCGGTCGATCGAACGAGCGCATGCCCACCGGCGTGGGCTCGCGCTCGAACCGGTTGGTGATCCGCTCCTCTTCGATCTCCGGCGGCTCCGACTCGATCGGCTCGACGATCGGCGTGAGCCGAGCGATGTCCTCATCGGTGAGCGCGACCACGTCCGACGGCTCGATCGGGTTGGGCTCGAGCTCGAGCTCGATCGGCTCCGACTCCGCGGCGACGTACTCGTGGGTGATCACGTCCTCGACCGTGAGCACCCGCGTCACTGCCCCTTCGTCCACCAACTCCGGGATCCCAGCTGTCCCAAAGTCCGACGCTTCGGCTGCTGCTGCCTCGATCGGCATGCCATCAGAGTGGAGCCGTTCGCTCACGGCCGCACTCCGAGGTCGAGGCTCAGTCCCGCACGCGGCAACCTCTTGCCGCGGGTCTCATCGATGATCCGCAACTTCACCGCACGCCCGGCGAGCATCCCCGTATCGACGGCGAGCGGCACCCGACCCGGCTCGTGCGGCACGGACACGCGAGCGATCGTACTCCACTGCGGATCGGCGCCGCGGGCGTCGCTCGGGAGCGCCTCGATCCGCAGCTCGTGACGCGACCACTTGCCGCCCTGCTGGGCCTGATCGTCGTCGAGACCGACCCAGCCACGCAGCGTTTCCGGCAGCTCCTCCACCTCCAGCTCGACCACGGCCGGACGGCCCGGACGCGGTCGCAGCAGCACGGCCGGACGGATCAGCATGTCGGTCTTCACCGGCCCGAGCTCGGCATTTTGAATGGTCGCCGCGCCAGCTTCGACCCAGCCGAGCAGCTGCGGGCTCTCGCGCTCGGCCGCGATCCGCCAGCGCGCCACGCCGAGCCCGAGCACCGCCGGGACCAGCACGAACAACAACAACGGATGCGCCGCCGCGACCAGCCGCGCTTCGAGCTGCGCGAGCGCTCGGCGAATTCGATCACGACGACCGAACAACGAGAGCCCGATTGCGATCCACCCGAGCACCGAGGCCAGCTCGGCCAGCAACTCCACGCCGCCGCGCGCCTCGTAGCGCAGCTCGATATCCGCGTCGTTCGTGCCCCACGGCAGCTCGGCGGCGATCAAGGTCGGCTCCGAGCCATCGTCGCCGCGCGCCTTGCCGCCGCGCAGGTCACCATGCTCGCGCGTCGCGATCGTGGCCGGCAGCTTGCCACCCCAGACCGGCTGCTCGTACCACTCGAGCGGCTCGCCATCGACGAACAGCTTCCAGCGCGGGTAGCCGGCGATCGCAAAGGTGATGCGAGCGCCTCGCGTCACGTCGTGCACGCGCGCGCGAACCAGGCCCGCGCGCAGATCGGCCTCGACGATCTCGATCGTGCCGTCGCCATCGAGCCACGCCAGCGGCTTGGCTTCGCCCTTGTGCTCGCGCACGTAGATCGGCCCAAAGCGCGCGACCTCGCTCGGCCGCACGCGACCGCGCGGATCGAAGCCGACCACGTAGCGGACCCCGAGCGCATCGAGGACCTCGCGGCGGCCCGACTCGGGCTTGTGCACGAAATTGTCGCCGGGCGTGAAGCCCAGCTTGTACTGCGGCGTGGCCGTCCAGATCGGCGCGTCCATGAACAGGTGATGGTTGCGGGCGGTCTCGATCGCGATCCGGTAGTCCTGCTCGCGTCCGTCCCACTGCGCGCGCGCCCAGTCGAGGAACTCGCGGTAGTGCGAGTCGAACTCGGGATCGCCCGGCACCCGCTCGATCTCCACGACGCCGACCTCGAACTCCTTCATGGTCGCGCGGCTGTCGTCGAGCACCCACAGCGCCAGGGCGACGCTGATCGGCGTCAGTGCGATCGCGCCGACGATCGCCAACCAGGATCGTTCGAAGGTCTCGCGCGCGAGCCAGAGCCGCCGCGCCCACACGGCCGGCGCGCTCACGGCCAGGCCCGCGCACAGGTACAGCCCCGGCTTCGCGCCGATCAAGAAGCGCTGGTACTGGATGTGCGTGAAGCCTTCGCTCAGCCGATCGAGGCGCAGCTGCCAGAACGCGTCGTCGCTGGCGAGCAGCCACTGCACGACGGCGTAGAGCGCCACGAAGCGCGCCGCTCGACCCACGCCCACGCTCGCGAGCACGAGCCCGAGGATCGCCGCGAAGCCGACCGCCGCCGGCATCCGCTGCGCCCAGCGGCCGTCCTCGATCAGCCAGCGCAGCATCACCTCGAGCGGCGCATACAGCCACCCGTAGCTCGCCATCCAGGCCTTGTGCTGCAGCATCGGCACCAGCCACCACGCCGCCAGCAACAGGCCGAGCGAGCCCGCGAGCGCGCAGCGAACCACGCCCACGCGCCACGGCACCGGGGCCCGCGGCACCAACGTGACGAGCATCAACGCGCCGCCGAGCACCAGGCTCGGCAGCGCGATCGGGTGAGCCAGCAACGCCGCGCCGAAGCACAGCCCGGCGATCACCGTCGCGCGCACGCCCTCGCGCGGCTCGGGAGCCTTCGCTTCGTTCGGCAGCCAGCCGAGCGCCCGCGCCACCTCGCCGAGCCCCAGCCACGCGAGGCTGTTCGCGAGCGCCTGCGGCCACACGCCGAAGTAGACCGTGTACATCCAGCCGCCTTCGCGCGTGAACCCGGCGTCGGTCAGCATCAGCAGCGCCGCGATCAACCCCGGCCACGGCCCCAGCCCGAACAGCCGACCGATCCGCAGCAGCACCAGGCCCTGGATCGCGAACACCAGATAGAACCCGATCGCGTACGCGCCTTCCCAGTCGAGCAATCCAACGCTCAGCGCCCGGATCGCGATGATCAGCAGATCGCCGAGCTGCGGATAGAGCTCGCCGAGCGGAAACCCGAAGAACCACGTCGGCTCCCAGCCCGACAGCGACCCGCTGCTGACCAAGCGCTCGGCCGTGAGCACGATCCGCGTCAGGTGGACCGTGTGATCGGCCGACATCGGCATCGCGCCGAGCGGCACCGGCCACAGCAACCACGCCGCGAACACCAGC
>DATLLB010000751.1:0-7484 GCA_035538075.1 Enhygromyxa sp. | reverse complement strand
GTCGGGTTCACCACGACCGCGCGCAATCCAGCCGCGCAGGCACGCAGGACCTCATCCTCCATCGCCTGCTTGACGGCGAAGTAAGGGTGCAGCGTGCGAACGGCCCGCGCCCGAGCGCACTCGGGCATCGTCACGAACGAGCTGACGTAGGCGAGCCGTGCCCCGGCGTCGGCGACGGCTCGAATGAGCAACCGCATTCGGGCCACCGCTCGCGACTCCACGCCGGCCTCGGCGTAAAGAGGATACGGAGCGGCCGCATCGACGATCAGCGCATGGCCGTGCAGCGCTCGACGAAGGGCGCCACGCTCCTCGATGTCGAGGCGCACCGCTTCGACGTCGAGGCCCGCGAGGCTGCGCGGCAGCTCGCGTCGGGTTGCGACGCTGACCGCATGTCCGCGCCCGATCGCCTCGTGCACGACCGCCGCGCCGAGGTGCCCGGTGCCGCCCAGCACCAGCACTCGCATCACGCCAACATCGCCCGGGCCGCTTGCACGTCGACCTCGGCGTCGATCGGCTGCACCGCCGCGAGCGCTCGCTCGAGCTCGGCGCGCGCCCGATCGCCCGACATGCGTGCGCGGGTCAACGCGACACGCAAGACCCACGCGGGCGCCTCGATCGCCTGCGCGCGCTCGGCTGCGAACGTCAGCGCCTGCTCGGCCGCGTCCGCGTCACCCGGAGCGCCGCGACGCAGCAACAGCTCGGCGCGGACCTGATGCACCTGCGGCTCGAAGTAGTACCAGGGGAAGGTCTCGAGCTGCTCGATCGCTTCGTCGATCATCGCGAGCGCCTCGTCGAGCGCGCCTGCGATCGCGCGACCCTGAGCGACCAGCACCGCGAAGTGGGGGAACGAGACGCCCGTGGGTGCGACCGCTCGCCAGTTGGCGAAGCCGCGCTCCATGGTCGCGCGCGCGTCGTCATGCTCGTGGCCCAGCTGCAGACGCGCCCAGCCGAGGTAGAGCTCGAACACCGCAACCCAGAACATGAAGTTGTGGGCCTTCGAGACCTCGAGCCCGATCGTCGCCTGCTCGAGCACCATGCCCGGCTGCATGCGCGCGGCGTGGAGCATGCACGTGGTCCAGTGCATGTACGCCTCGCTGGGGCGGTGGTCGAGGCTGGTGACGACCTCGGCGAGCTTGACGTAGGTCGCGAGCGCCTGCTCGTAGCGACCCATGAACCACTGCGAGAGCCCACCCCAGCCGTAGCAGCTGCCGATCGAGGTCAAGAAGATCTGCGCGAGGATCAGCTGCTCGCGCTCGGGATCGAAGACCGCCTCGCCGGCCGCGATCAGCTTGGCGCTCTCCTCGAATTCCCCGTGCGCGCACAGGGTGGCCGTGAGCGCGTGATAGCTCATCAGCTTGAACATCGGGCTGTCGGTCGCATGCGCGAGCTCGTGGGCCTGCCGTGCGGACGCGGCCGCGCGCGAGTAGTCGCCGCTGACGTAGAAGTTGGCCCACAGGCCCCACTGCATCGGGACCAGCTTCTCGCGCTCACCGACCGTGCGCGACAGCTCGTAGGCGCGGTTGCAGGTGCGCGTCACGTCGTCGTGCGACCAGCCCTTGGTGGCCATGTAGGCCGGCGCCAGCGACAGCAGCACCTGCATCTCTCGCTTGTCGCGAGCGAGGCCCGGCGGCAGCTGAACGAGCAGCGCGAGCGCATGCTCGAGCACCGCGATGGTCTCGCGGTAGGCCCCGGCCGCGGTCGAGCGCTCGGCCGCGCGCTGCAGCGCTGCGATCGCGAGCTCGAGCTCGCCCGCGCCCTCGTAGTGGCTGGCCAGCAGATCGGGTTGCTGCTCGGCCAGCTCCGGGAATTTCTGGCGCAGCGCGGTCGCGATCTCGAGGTGGTAGCTCTGCCGATGCCGACGGAGCAGCGACTCGTAGGCGGCGTCGCGGATCAGCGCGTGCTTGAAGCGATACCTCGCATGCGGGATCTCGCCCTCCACGAACAACAGCTCGGCGTCGAGCAGGTCGCGGAGATCGGCGGCCAGCACCGCTTCGTCGCGATCGGCGACCGCACACAGGATCTCGTAGGAGAACTCGCGCCCGATCACCGAGGCCAGCTGCAAGAGCTGCTTGGGCCCGCCCAGGCGATCGATGCGAGCCATCAGCGAGTCTTGCAAGGTCGCCGGGATCAGCGTGCTGCGGCGGGCGTCGGCCAGCTCGAAGCGATCCTCGAGCTCGCGCAGGCGCCCGGTCTCGAGCACCGCCTTGGTCATCTCCTCGACGAACAGCGGGATGCCGCCGGCTCGCGCGACGACCTCCTGCACGACCGCGATCGGCAGCTGCTTGGAGCGCGCGATGTGACGGACCACCGCCTCGGTCGCCTCGGCCGGCAACGCGCTCAGCGAGAGCTCGTCGAGCTGCTCGTGCGCGGCCCAGCTCGGGCGAAATTCCGGGCGATAGGAGACCACGCAAAGGATCGCCGCGTCGGGCGTCTTGGCCACGATCGCGTCGATGACCTCGACGCTGCTCGGATCGGCCCAGTGCACGTCCTCGAAGGTGAACAGCATCGGCCGCAGCTTGGCCGCGCGCAGCAACCACTCGAGCAGCGCGGTGATGGTCTTGGCCCGCTGCTCGGTCGGCGCGAGGCTGAACACCGGGTGCTCGCGATCGACGGGCAACGACAGCAGCGCGCCGAGCAGCGGCAGCGTCTCGTCGCTGTAGGAGCCCGAGCGATCGAGCCGCTGCGTCAGCGCCGTGATGCGCTCGGGCATCGGCAGCGACTTGAGGTCGAGCAAGCGCTCGAGAAACTCGACGAACGGATAGAGCGCGCTGTTGGCATGCAGCGGCGAGCCCTGACACCAGACCAGCTGTCCGTCCTCGGGCGAGACGTGCGACTTGATCTCCTGCAGCAGCCGCGACTTGCCGATGCCCGCCTCGCCACAGATCGCGACCACGCGCCCGCGCCCGCGCACGGCCGAGTCCCAGCCCGAGATCAGCGTCTCGAGCTCGGCCTCGCGCCCGACGATCGGCGTGAGCCCGGGGATGTCCATGCGCGTCTTGACCTGGGTCTCGCCGACGACTCGATAGATCGCGAGCGGCGTGCTGACGCCCTTGAGCGTGCGGGCGCCGAGCTCCTCGACCTCGAAGAACGGCCGCACCAGCGCGAGCGTGGCCTCGGAGATCGCGACGCTGTCGGGCACCGCCTCGCCCTGGATGCGCGCCGCGAGGTTGGGCGTCTCGCCCAACGCGAGTCGCTCGCGGTGCTTGTCGCCGCCGACCTCACCGACGACGACCGTGCCGGTGTGGATGCCGACTCGCGCGTGGATGCGCCCGACCGAAGTCTCGAGGTTCGACACCGCCGCGACCGCAGCGAGCCCGGTCCGCACCGCTCGACGGACGTCGTCCTCATGCGCGACCGGGTAGCCGAAGTAGACCAAGATCCCGTCGCCGAGCAGCTGGGCCACGTGCCCGCCAAAGCGCCGAACCGCCGCGGTCGCGGCCTCGTGGTAGGCGTGGATGACCTCGCTCAGCTCCTCGGGATCGAGCGCCTCGGACAGCGCCGTCGAGCCGACGAGATCGCAAAACAACACGGTCAGGCGCCGCCGCTCGGCCGTCTGTGCGGGCGTCTGCGCGAGCCGATTACCGCACTCGTTGCAGAACTTGCTCGCCGGCGGGTTGATGGTCCCGCATTGGTCGCAGCGCACGACTCAGGGTACGGACTTCGGACCAGTGATCGCAAGCGCAGCATTGGCACTGCGGGCATGCGATTTGCGCTTCAGCTCGCGTCCGCGCGCGAAAACGCAATCGCATGCCCGAGTGGATCGGCTGCTGGCGAGCTAGATGCCGCAGGCCATCGCCTGCACCGAGCAGTTCGCTTCGATGCAAGCGTCGTCCTGACAGTCGTTGTCGCCGGCGCACTCGGCCAGCGCACCGAGCAGCACCTGATCCATGAAGGTGCCCTCGGTGATGCAGTTGTACGCGCACAGCTCGGCGCCGTTGCAGCCGATCACGCAAGCCCACAGATCGGGGCACGCGACGTCGCCCGAGAAGCACGCGCCCCACTCGGCCGGGCACGCATCCTCGGTGCAGTCGATGTTGTTGCAGTTCTCCGCGTCGGCGCAGACGGCCAGCGCGTCAGCCTCGGCCGCGGTCTCCGGCGTCGCGCGACCGCAGGTCAGCGCGCAGGACTCGTCGTCGCCGCAGTCGATCAAGCACTCGGCCACCAACGGGCACGGCACCGTGTCGCTCATGCCACCGACGCAGCTCTGCAGCTCGTTGTTGCAGTTCTCGAGCACGCAGGCGTCGTCGCCCTCGCAGTTGTTGTCGGTCACGCAGGTCTGCAGCGCGTCGAGCTGGACCTGCGCGAGCGTCGAGGACTCGACGTAGCAGTCGGTCTGGCAGGTCTCGTCGCCCGCACAACCTTCGGCACAAGCGACCGCGTCGCCACAGGTCGCGGTGCCGGTGTAGCAGGCGAACAGCTCGGCCTCGCAGTTGTTCTGGATGCACATCTGGTTGTTGCAGTTGTTGTCGACGATGCACTGCACCAGCGCGCCGGACTCTGCGAGCGCGTTGGGGCTGGCCTGCGCGGCGCAATCGGCCTCGCACATCATGTCGCCTTCGCAAGCCTGGACGCACTCGTTGAGCAGCGGACAGGCGAGGCCTTCGTCGCCGGGATCGCCATCGCCATCGCCATCTCCATCACCGTCGCCATCGCCATCGCCATCACCATCGCCGTCTCCATCACCATCACCATCGCCATCACCGTCGCCGTCGCCATCTCCGTCGCCGTCGCCATCTCCGTCGCCGTCCCCATCACCGTCTCCATCGCCATCGCCGTCCCCGTCGCCATCGCCATCGCCATCGCCATCGCCGTCACCGGTCTCGGTCTCGGTCTCGGTCTCGCCCTCGGCCGCGGGGCCATCGTCGTTGCACGCGAAGACCAGAGCGAGAGACAGCAGGGGAACCAATCGAAGATTTGTCGTGCGCATGCCGCCAGCATAGTCAAAGCCGCGGCACTCAGTGCACTTGGAAAAACCGGCCCGAGCGCGAAGTAGCGCCGGATCGCCGATCTGCGCCCGTGAGCGCAAATTTTCCGGCCGACGCCCACCCCTTGCCCGCTGCAGCTACGCGAACAACTCGGGCGCAAACCAGCGCGCCAGCAAGCTCGCAGGCACCTGCACGCCCGCGATGAAGGCCACGCTCACGCGCAGCAGCGTCGACCACCACGAGGTCCGACACACGCCGACGAACATCCAGCTCACGTAGAGGATCGGCAGCACCACGAACAGCGCCGGCGCGACCACGCCGAGGTACGGCACGAACGGGGCGAGCAAGCACTGCAGCAGCGCAACGTGGCCCAACGCGAACAACACCAGCACGAAGTGCTCGAGCCACTCGAGCATCCGCGGGGCCCCGAGCACGCCGCCGAGCCGCGGCGGCCCGGCGAACAGCCCATACAGGCACAGCGTGAACACGGGCATGACCGCGAAGTGGATCGCCTGCCCCCAGCTCAGCGTGAAGCCGACCAGGCGAGCCAGCTGTGGATCACTCGGGATCCCGTGCATGCCGATCAGCGCCTGGTTGACCACGATCGCCAGCACGAAGGTCACCAGCGCGAACTTGAACGGGTTGACGTAGGGGATCCGTCGACCGACCAGATACTCGCGGCCCACTCGCCCGGGATCGACGGTCAGCTCACCGACCGTTCGCAGCACCGGCGTGTCGACGTGGCGCAGCGCATCGATCATGTCCTCGAGCAGCGCTCGCAGCTCGAGCCGCACGAAGCGGTGCGACTGGCCGCAGGTCGAACAGTACGGACCGCGCAGCAGCTCGCCGCAGTTGCGACAGGTCGTCGGCATGGCGCGCTCGGCCATGGGCGCACGCTATCATCACGAAGACACTCCGGCGACGCACGGACGATCAGTGCGGGATCATCACCATGCTCGTGCGTGCAGGCATGTCGAGGTTTGGCCCTGCGATCACCTGACCGGTCAATAGATCCTGAAAATCCCCGCTCGGCAGCCCGCCCGCGGGTCGGTTCGCGTCCGCGCGGTTGAGCGCGACGTAGACCCGCTCGTCGCCGAACGCGAGCTCGTAGACGAACGTGTCGTCGTCGGCGAACAGCGTGGTTCGATCGCCGCGGCGCAGCGGCGCGTGCTCGGCTCGGATCGCGTTGAGCGTCATCACCCGGTCGAGCAAGAACGCCTGGCCCTCGCTGTAGCCGTCCCACTGCATGAAGCGACGGTTGTCCGGATCGCCGGCGCCAGCCATGCCGACTTCGTCACCGTAGTAGATCAGCGGCGCGCCCGGAGTCGTCAGGATCAGCGTGAAGCCCAGCGCCATGCGCTCGAACGGCGCGAGATTGTTGGGCAGCGGGATGTTGCTCCACGCGAGATCCTTGCCGTCGGTCCACTCGCTGTCCCAGACCGGCACGTCCTCGGCCAGATGGATCACGCGCGGGATGTCGTGGTTGCCGATGAAGGTGCTCATGATCCCCGCGCCGTAGTAGCTGTCGTTGGAGTCCATGAACCCGGCCAGCTCGGACATGGTGCCCTGACGCATGATCAGCTTGTTGACCAGCTGCATGCGCAGCGGAAAGTCGAACTGCCCGTCGAGCATGCCCGGGTTGACGTAGTAGGCGATCAGATCGCGGTCGCCCGTGAAGGTCTCGCCGACCATGTAGAAGTGCTCGCCAGTCATGCGCTCGACCTCGGCGCTCACGCGCGCGCGGAGATCGAGCAGCCACTGATCCTCGATGTGCTTGACGGCGTCGAGCCGAAAGCCGTCGGCGCCGGTGTCGGCGATCCACTGCATCGTGTTGTTGATGGAGAAGTCGCGCGCGGCCGGGTTTTGAAAGTTGAAGTCCGGCAGGTACGGCGTGAACCAGCAGCGCCGTCCGTCGGCGCCGTCCCAGCCGCAGCCGCCTCCGCACACGCAGTCGCCACCGTTGCCGTTGTCGTTGGGCCAGAACCAGTCGGGGTTTTGC
The DNA here is from genome assembly GCA_035538075.1 of Enhygromyxa sp. Lineage (GTDB taxonomy): Bacteria > Myxococcota_A > Polyangia > Nannocystales > Nannocystaceae > Plesiocystis. The sequence goes on along the minus strand of DATLLB010000751.1, from coordinate 560 downwards.
TGGTAGGTCGGCGAGCTCGCGTGCACATGGTTCATCGCGTAGTCGAAGATGATCTTCAGCTCGTGCTCGTGCGCCAGATCGACCAGCGTCTGCAGCTCGGCGAGCGTGCCGAAGTGCTCCTCCGGCTCGTCGAGGTACTGCGGCCAGTAGCCGTGATAGGCCGAGTACTGGTGGCCATCGGTGCCGCTGCCGCTGTCCTGCGTGTTGTTGAGCGGGACCGTCAGCCACAGCGTGTTGACGCCGAGATCGTTGAAATAGCCCTCCTCGATCTTCTGCGCGACCCCGGCCCAGTCGCCGCCTTGCCAGTCGGCCGCAGCCTCGAGCCCGAGCGGGCCGTCATTGTTGGGATCGCCGTTGTGGAAGCGATCGACGAACACGAAATAGATGATCGAGTCGCGCCAGTCGAACTCGCCAATGTGGCCCGGCTCGCAGTCCCACTCCTCGCAGGTCATGCCGTCGAGCACCGAATTGAACCCGCCGAAGCCGTCGTCGACCGAGTTGGGGTTGTTGGGATCGGCGATGTAGCCGGCGCCGCCGTCGAGGCGAAATTTGTACTCGAC
>DATLLB010000750.1:0-3955 GCA_035538075.1 Enhygromyxa sp. | reverse complement strand
CACCGCGACGAACGGGATGTTGAGCGAGCCGCCGCAATTGCGGCAGGCGGTCTCGCCGTTCGGCGTGAGCGGGCAGCCGCAGGTTGGACAAGATCGGTTCTGCGCCGGGTTGTGGTGACCGTCGAGGTAGGGCACGGGCGGATCACATCGGGAAGTGCAAGGCCTCGATCTCGGCTTGGCTCAGGCGCGGCGCCATCGTCCTGGGCGCGGGGGCCTTCAGCGGCAAGGTCTCGAGGCTGACGAGCTCGACGTCTTCAGGCTCGTCGATCTCGAGCGTGCGAGCGTCGACGTTGCGACGGGTGGCCACGAAGCAGCCCTCGTGACCCTCGGGGATCACCCGCGTCGCCAGCCAGTACCAGCGACCGACCGCGAGCGGACGATGTTGATCGAACTGCTCGACCAGCTCCTCGGCGCTGAGCTCGATGCCGATCAAGGCCAGCGTCGGCGGGAAGGTGTCCGCAGTCGACCAGAACCGACTGGAGATGTGACGGAGCGCGACGCGTTGGCCGATGTAGCCGTTGTCGAACACGTCGTCGAAGGTGCGGTTGCCGAGGATCTGCCGGAGGCGATCGTGGTCGGTCCCGAGCGTGCTTGCGGCCACCCCCATCCAAAACGAGTCGGTCGCCTCGAAGTGCAGCTGCCAGGGCCCGCGCGGACCACCCTCGGCGCGCGCGAGGTAGCCGTAGTAGGTGGTCGGGAAGTGCACGACGTTGCCGAGGTTGCCGCGCGCGAGCACCAGCCTGCGACGCTTGGTGTGGCTGCTGACAAAGTCCAGCTGCGGCGCCTCGACGAGGCCGCGCTTGCGCTCGTTGGGGATGCGTACGCGGATGCGGCCGGGGGCGACGGTGCGGGCCATGATCGTGCTCCGAGTTAGCGGCCGAACAGCTGCTCGAGCTTGGCCAGCGAGGCCTCGTCGGCCTCGCCCGTGATCTCGAGCCCGGCGAAGGCTTGAAAGGCCATGAGCCCGCGCGCGGGCCCGTCGACGTGCCCGAAGCCGAGCGCCGTGAGCCGCTGGCTGATGCCCGCGAGGCTGTCGAGCGGCGCGAGGCGACCGAGATCGATCTCGAATTCCTCGGGGTGCTCGCCGTCGGGGTCGAGGATCAAGATCGCCGTCTGGGCCAACGGCGGAATCCACTCGCCGAGCGAGCCGTCGGCGTCGGTGACCCCGTCGCGCACGATCCCTGCGACCTCGAAGCGGTACGGCAGGTTCGCCAGCGACCCGTCCTCGACCTCGTTGGTCAAGCGCAGCACGAAGCGCTCCGGGATCCCGCGCCGGCGAAAGCGGTGGCGCTGATCGATCGCCCGCGCGCAGCTGCGCGGACGCAGCGGCGGCACGAACACGCGATCGCCCGGCTGCAGCACGTTGGGATCCTTGCGAGCGCTGCGGAGCTCGGCGTTCTCGGGCAGGTCCCACAAGGTCTGCCAGAAGAACCCGTAGTGATCGGCGATCGACGCCATGCACTCGCCGGCCGCGACCACGTGATCACCCGCGCCGATGTTGGCGGGCCAAGCCGGCAACTCGGGCGCGCTGGCTTCACCGTCGCTCATCGCGAAATAGGGGGAGCCCGGCTTTGACACCCATCGAAGCTGCAAGGGGTCCCGCTTCCATCGTACGCCAACGCAAGCGCTGACGTAGACGGCGGCGTCCATCGACGTTGCAACGGCCCGAAGGCTGAAGCATTACCCGGACCTGGCGCCCTGGGAGCCGAAGCTCCCCGACCAAGCCACACCTGCTGGCACCGCCCTCAGTCGGACCCCACGAAGTCGAGCAAGCCCAACTCCGCTTCGCCCAGTCGAGAGACGACGCTCGCACGTCGCGACCAACCCCTTGGCCAGTCGCTGTACGAGCTGTTGGTGCGCTTCGATATCCCTCGCCCAAGGAGGAGGCTCCGTCGATCAATGTCGAAGACGACCGTCGCTCGTGTCAAGCACCAATTCCAGACGGACCCACGTGGAAACTTCGCGCGCGGGTGGTGACGACGGTAGACCTCGGCCGCACTGGATCGGTAGTTTCACTGCGGTGCTAGTTCGCATCGCCAGCACATTCGCGACGATCACCTTGCAGCCTTGGTACGAGGCCGACCTCGAGCTCGCCGCGGCGCCGACACTCGGGCTCGCGCAGCTGCGTGTGTTGCTCGGCAGCGAGCTCGGGCTCAGCCACGCGCTGCGCCAGCTGATCATCGACGTCGACATCCACGCCAGCGGGATCGAGGGCTGCGCCGACGAAGATCTCGTCCAGCACCTCGCTCGCCTGATCGAGCGCGGGCTCGTGCGGGTCGTCGTCGAGTCGCGGCCGCTGATCTACACGCAGGCGTCGGAGGACAGCGTGCTGCCCGAGCATGTCGTCGAGGCGCTCGCGCCGGTCGACGAGACCGAGCACTGGATCGAGGTCGTGCTCGTCGGCGAGGATGACGAGGCGCTCAGCGGCGTGCGCTGCCGGATCGTGCTGCCGAATGGCAAGGCGATCGTGCGCACGACCGATCGCTTCGGGCTCGTGCGCGTCGACGGCGTGGAGGAGATCGGCGATTGCGAGATCAGCTTCCCAGACCTCGACAGCGAAGCCTGGGAAGCGATCTAGCCGTTGTTACTCGGCCGCTTCCTCACGCCCGTCGGCGTGCACGGCGAAGCGCCCGCTCGCGCGGCCGTGCGTGGGGTCGTCGGACTTCCACGGCCAGCGACCAAACTTGCCGCCGCGATAGTCGACGAACGCCTGCTGGATCTGCGCCTCGCTGTTCATCACGAACGGCCCGTGCTGGACCACGCGCTCGCCGATCGGCCGGCCTTGCAGGAGCAGTAGCTCGATCTCGGTCGGACCCGCCTCGAGCTCGAGCGCGACCTCCGGGCGAGCGCGCACGCCCGCGTGGCGATCGAGCTCGGACCCGTCGATGCGCAGCGACTCGCCGGCGAAGAAGTACAGCGTCCGGTGGAGCCCCGCGCTCGCGGCCGGGATCGTCCAGCGGCTGCCGGGCGCCATCTTGATCGTCCAGATCGCGACCTCGGCCTCGGCCCGCGAAGCCCAGGAGTTCGGCGGTGGCGCGGGCGGACGGTGCTCGCCGAGCGCTCCGGCCACGACCCCGATCTCGACCTTGCCGTCGGAGAACTTCGGTCGCGGGATCGATTCGCTCCACAGCATCGTGAAGTACGGCTCGACCATCTTGTCGGCCGCGGGCAGGTTCATCCAGATCTGAAACAGCTCGGCCGGGTTGGGCGCGTCGCGGTCGAGCAGCGGGAACATCTCCGAGTGCTCGATCCCACGACCGGCCGTCATCCACTGGCAGTCGCCGTGTCCGAACCGAGCCTTCGCGCCGAGCGAGTCCGAGTGATCGATGTACCCGCGCCGCGCCAGCGTCACGGTCTCGAAGCCGCGGTGCGGGTGGCGAGGAAAGCCGGGGATCACGTCGCCGTGATACATGCGCCAGCCGTCGATGCCCTCGAAGTCCATCCCGATGTTGCGTCCGGCGAGGCTCGCCTGCGGCCCGAGCTGCTCGTTGCCGGCCGGGTACGCGTCGTCATGGTGGACGCAGAACAAGAACGGATCGAAGGTGGGCCACGGGCCCATGCGCTGCGGGTGGAGCTCGAACGCGCCGAGGATCGCCGAATCGCTCATGGTGCCGACATACGACGACGGAGCGGCGCCCGCTACAACCCTTGCAAGCGCGGCGCAGATCGGGTGAGGTCGCGCCGATGCTTCCTTCACGCCGCCGAGTCGGACTCGGATCGTGCTCGGCTACACACTCGCTAGCCCTGCTGCTCACCCTCGCGAGCCTCCCGCTGCTCGCCTGTCGGCCGGATCTGAAGACTCCGGCTGCGCCTTCGGACACCGACGCACCGGCCCTGAACGTCGAGTTCCTGCGCGAGACCACGCGCGCGCTCGCGGCCGACGAGCTCGGCGGGCGGCTGCCCGGCAGCGAAGGGGCCAAGCTCGCGACCGCACAGATCATCGCGCTCATGCAGC
>DATLLB010000749.1:0-13722 GCA_035538075.1 Enhygromyxa sp. | reverse complement strand
TCGATGGTCAGCGGCGGACCGATGCGGACCTCGACCTTGCGCTTGCGCGGGATCGGGACCTTCGCGCCCTTGGGCAGCGCCTTGTGGGTGCCACCCAGCCACAGCGGCAGCACGTCGACCTTGTTGTTGAGCACCAGGTTGCCGATCAGCGGCATGAACTCCCGCATCGATCCATCGGCGCTGCGCGTGCCCTCGGGGAAGATCAACACCGTGCGCCCGCGGCTGATGTGCTCGCCGGCCTGCTCGATGGCCTTGCGCAAGCCCGAGCGACGGTCGAGCGCGGCCATGTTGGTGAAGTTCTCGAAGTACACCCGCATCCACTTGTTCGTGAAGAAGTAGTCCTCGGCTGCGAGCGCGACGATCTCCTGCCCGTAGCTGCCGAGCGCGTACTTGGCCAAGCCCATGTCGAGATGCGAGGCATGGTTGGCGACCACCAGCGTGTGTCGGTTGTAGGGGATGTTGGCCTTGCCCCGAACCTTCACCTGCATGAAGCGATCGTAGAAGCTCAGCTGCCCGACCGTCAGCGCGCCCTTGACCGGGTCGCGGATGAACTCGGGCACGTAGAGCTCTTCGTCATCCTTCTCGATCGTCCGCGTCTTGCTGGGCTCGTGCGTGCGGCCGTTGAGCGCGCGGATTGTGTCCTCGATCTCGCCGACGGTGCGCAGCGCCGAGAGGTTGACGCCGATCAGCTTGGGCGTGGAGGCCTCGAGCGTGGAGATCAGCTCGACGCTCATCAGCGAGTCGAAGCCGAGGTCGTTCTGCAGATCGTGCTCGGGACGGACCTCGTCGAGATCGCGGCGGGCGATCGATGCGATCGCGCTGCGCACGAACGAGACCGCGTCGCCGGGCTTGGCGGCAGCCTTGGCCGCCGCGACCGCCTCGGACGCGTCGCGCAGGGTCTCCAGCATCGCCCGCACCTGCTTGCGCATGACCTTGCGCGTGGCCGTGCGCGGCAGCTCGACGTCGGTGAAGTGGATCACCGTCGGCCGCATCTGCCGGGGCAGCTCGCCGATCTCCTTGCGCAGCTCGGCCTCGGCGTCCTTGCGCCTTTGCCCGCGATCGACCTTTTCGTCGTTACCGTCGAGCGAGCGGTTGTCGTAGTCGGGCACCGCCAGCACCGCGACGCGCTCGGCTCCCTCTTTCTCGCGATCGGGGATCCCGACGATCGACAGCTCCTTGATGTACTTCGGCAGCCCGAGCAGCACCTCGAAGTCGTCGGGGTACACGTTCTCGCCGGAGGCCGACAAGATCACCTCTTTGGAGCGCCCGACGATCTTGAGCCGCTTCTTGTCGTCGAGCTTGCCGAGGTCGCCCGTGCGCAGCCAGCCGCCGTCGAGCACCTTCTGGGTCTCGGCCTCGTCGCCCTCGTAGCCGACCATCACGTTGGGCCCGCGCGCCATGATCTCGCCGACGCCCTCTTGGTTGGGCTCGGCGATGCGGATCTCCACTCCCGGGATCGGCTTGCCCACGTTGCCGCCCTTGTTGCGCGGCGAGGCCTTGGCCAGCGTCAGCACCGGCGCAGCCTCGGTCAGCCCGTAGCCCTCGGCGAGGTGCAGGCCGAGGCCCTGGAAGGTCTTGTGCACGTCGGCCGGCAGCGACGCGGCGCCCGAGACCAGGTAACGCAGGTTGCCGCCCAGCTGCGCGTGCACGGGCCCGAACAGCACGCGACCGAGATCGAAGCCGAGCGTCTTGCCGACGTTGCGGTTGAGGTCGAGCGTGAACTCGAACATGCGCTCGGCCAGCTTGCCGCGCTCGCGGACCTCGTTGAGGATCCGCCGCTCGATCAGCTCCCACAGCGCGGGCACGCCGATCATTGCGGTGATCTGCCCGGCCTCGAGCCCGTCGAGCATGCGGTCGCCGTTGATCTCGTCGAGGTAGATCACCCGAGCGCCGCGTGAGAGCGGCAGCAGCATCCCGCAGGTAAATTCAAATGTGTGGTGCAGCGGCAGCACCGAGAGCACGCGGTCGTCATGCTGGAGCGGGAACAACGGCGCGAGCGCGGCGATCAACGCCGTGAAGTTCTCGTGCGTGAGCATGACCCCCTTGGGGTCGCCCGTGGTGCCCGAGGTGTAGAGCACGCTGGCCAGATCGTCGTCGCCGATCTCGACCTTGGGCGCGACCGGATCGGGCTCGTCGGGGTGCGGCGGCTGGGTGGCCCAGTGCAGATCCCAGCGCTGACAGAGCTGATCTTGCTCGGGCAGCTTGGCGACGTGGGTGTCGAACAGCGCGATCTTGGCCTTGGACTTGCGCAGCACCGCCGCGAGCGGGACCGCCAGGTAGTCCTTGTCGACCGGGACCGCGGCCGCACCACAGCGCACGATGCCGAAGTAGGCGATCGCCCAAGCCGGGTGATTGCGGCCGCCGAGCGCGACGCGATCGCCCGGCCGCACGCCCGCCTCCCACAGCTTCTGCGCGAGCGCGGCCGAGCGCCGCTCGAGGTCGCGGTAGGTGATGCGGGTGAGCTGAGCCGGGTCGCCCTCGAGCCGCTGAAACACCAGCGCGTGCTCGTGACGCTCGCACAGATCCTCGAGCATCGCGACCAGGTTGTCGTGCCGCCGCAGCGGCTTGGTCTCCTTGCGGAGCTTGTCCTCCAGCAGCGGGATCGAGAATTCCTCGACGCCCTTGTGGTGGATGTGCAGCCAGTAGTGGCGCCAGTCGATGTCCTCGGGGTGCCACGGCAGCCGCTGCTGATCGGCGGGCGCGAGGCTGGCCATCAGCGCGCGCGTGTTCTTGGCCGAGAACCGATACTCGTTGGCCGTGATGAACGGGATGAAGGCCTCGAACACCATCTCGATGTTGGCGGTGGTCTTGGCCAGGTTGTTCGCCTGCTTGCGCAGCGGCTCGGTGAAGCGCTCGGTCGGCGTGTCGCGGAAGCGCTCGAGCAGCTTGGCGACCTGCTCGCTGCGCTTGCGCACCTGCGGCGAGGACCAGCGCTGGTAGACGTCGACCTCGACGATCGCCGGCTCGGCGTGGGCCTGCAGCGTGTTGAGCAGCGGGTTGCCCTTGCTGCGATCGCGGTAGTAGATGCGCTTGCCGAGCCCGATCAGCTCACCCGCGCGGCGGGTCTTGAGCGGGTTCGAGTCCGAGGTGCACAGCTGGTAGCAGACCTCGTGACGGTCGACGATCAAGGCCGCGAGCGCGGCGATCATCCCGGCCGCGCAGGTGTCGACCGGGATCGCGTCGTAGTAGCACTTGTCGCTGACCGGGATGTTCTGCTGGCCCTGATAGGCCAGGTACATGATCGGCGTCGAGGTCGAGATGCCCTCGCACCAGCCGACCTTGGGGAACTCCAGCGCCGACTCGACGATCGACGGACGCACGATCGTCAGGCGCAGCCCGGCCCCGAGCAGCACCTGCTCGCCGATGCTCTTGGTGTACGTGTAGATGTTCGGCCAGCCCCAGAAGGTCGCGCGCTCGACCCCGGCGTCGATCAGGCGATCGCGGACGAAGCGACGCTTGACGCGATCGAGCTCGTCGGACAGCGCCTTGCCGCGCAGCGGCTCTTGCCGCTCTCGGAGGTTGCGCTTGGCCTCGTCGAGCAGGTGCGACTGTCGAGGCGCGTCCTCGGCCCGGCGGCGCGTGGACTCGACCAGATCGGCGCACTCCTGGATCTCGCGTTCGGCCGACCAGTGCGAGACATCGAGCTCGTCGGCGCGCGGGAACGGAAACTCCAGAGTGTTGCGCTCCTCGGTCACGCCGTCGCGGCAGCCGACCACGAAGCAGGTGCTGGTGTGGAGCACGGGCGCGTCCCCGAGCGCGCGCGCGAGGTCGATCAGGTGCCGGGCACCGTAGGCGTTGACGGTCAGCGCCTCATCGAGCGGCGGGTTGAAGTCGACCACGCCCGAGACGTTGACGATCGCGGCGATCGACCGGTCCGCGGCGAGCTTCGCGATCAGCTCCGCGTCGATGCCGATCAGCGGCCGCGTGACGTCGCCGTCGATCGGGACGATCTTCTGCTTGAAGAAGGCGTCGAGGTTGCCATGCTGCTCGCGCAGCGGATCGAACACGGGCGAGGGCGCGATCTCGGACCACCAGCGCTCCTCGCTAGAGATCGTCTTGCGCGAGCGGACGACCGTGTACAGCCGCCCGACGTCGGGATAGCGATGCAGCAGCATCGCCAGCCAGACCTTGCCGAGAAAGCCGGTCGCGCCGATGACGATCAGATCTTTGCCGCTCAGCGTCGCAGCAACGTCGATGGGACCGGCACTCGTGTGTTGCAAGTCGCTCATGTCAGCGCACGTCCGTCATCATGATCGGCGCGAAGTTGATGCTCGTGATCTGCGGATCCCGCGGAGCGGTCTCCTTGGCCATGCGGATCGCCTCGGTCATGTTCGGCGCGGTCTCGTAGCCCAGGATCTCCGGCACGTACTCGTTGTCGGCCCCGACCACGATGCAGCGCCCCTGCCACTGGCGCCCGCGCTCGCCCCAGTACCACATGTAGAACGCGTGATTGGGGTGATAGGCGATGCCGGTCCGATACATGCGAATGTAGGCCGGGTTGCGCGAGAATTCTTTCTCGAAGCGCTTGTGCAGCTGAATCGCGTCGCGGGTCTGCGGCAGCAGCTTGTGGAAGAACTCGACGTAGGCCGCGTGCTGATCGTGATCGAAGCGATCGCTGCACGGGTGCGTGACGATCAACGTGCCGCCCTGCTTGAGCAGCGGCTTGTTGCGGTGCAGGTTGTGGAAGTAGCCCTGCGCCATCACCTGCACGAGCAGCGGGTTCAAGAACGCGTGCACGTTGTAGGGTGAGATGTACGGGATGCCGGTGATCTGAATGTCGGCCTGCCCGTCGACCTCGACGCAATATTGCTCGTAGCACTTCGCGACCGTGCGCCGATGGGTCGGCTCGGTCGCGCCTGCGAACACCCCGGTCACGCCGTACGGCGCCGGGTAGCGGGTGAAGATCTCCTCGCGCAGCCCGGCCGGACACTTGTCGAGCGCGAACAAGACCGCGCGCAGGGCCATGCGCTCGCGGGTCGTGTACTCGTCGGGGTTCTTGCCGAGGAAGTCGAGGTTGCGATCGAACATCCGGTTGTTGAGCGTGGTCTCGATATGGAAGATATCGACCTTCTCGTTGACCAGCCGACCAATGCGATCGAAGATCCCCTGCATGTGCGACTTCTCGGGCTCCATGTAGCTCGAGGTCTCGCGCGTGACGTAGGGGTTGTGGTGCGCGGCCAGGGTCTTGCCGCCGCACAGGCCGACGCCGACCGACTTGTGGCCGCCGTCCATCGGCACCAAGTTGATGTTCACATAGATGACGAGATCGGCCTCGGCCGCCGCGCGGCTGAGCGTGACGACCTCGCCCTGCTCGGTGGTCCCGATCTCGACCATGTTGGCCGAGTCCTCGGCGTCGTGGTGGTAGAGCTTGTCGGGCCAGAAGCGATCGAAGATGCGCTTGCCGACCATGCGTCGGACTTCGTTCTCGCTCATGCGCCGGTGGTAGGCGATCGCGATGATCATCTCGATGTCCTCGACCCCGTGGTCGGCGAGCATCTCGAGCACGATCGTCAGCACCTTCTCGCGCACGTCCGGCGTCTTCATCGGCGGCAGCGGCAGCGAGATGTCGTCGAGCGCGATCACGACCTTCATGCCGGGCCGCAGCTTGGCGTAGAGCGGCTCGCACCCGTGCGGGTGCGTGATCGCATAGCGAATCGCCGCGTCGAGATCCTTGATGGCCTCGAGCGGCGGCTTGGGATAGATGCAGCGGGTCCCGACCGGCAGGTCGACCTCGATCAGGTTGTCGCCGCAAAATTGCACGCGCGGGGCGCTGTGCTTGTCGAGGTACACGATGTTCGGGCTAGTCATGGCGCAGTTCGATGATCGGCCACTGGTAGGTCCGGGCCATGCGCAAGAGCTTGGGATCGGGGTTGATCACCGCCGGTCGACCGACGACCGAGAGCATCGGCACGTCCGAATACGAGTCGGAGTAGCCAAAGCACTCGGCCAGCTCGTGACCGTGATCGCGGGCGTGGTCGGAGATCAGCCGCGACTTGGTCGGCCCGGCGACGACCGGCCGCAGCAGCTTGCCGGTCGCATAACCGTCGTTGATCTCGAGGCGATTGCCGACCCAGTGATCGGCGCCGAGATCCTTCGCGAGCCGCTCGAGCAGGAAGTCGAGCGCACCGGAGATCAGCACGACCTCGTGGCCGAGATCCTTCGCGCGCGCGATGATGTCCCGCGCGCCCGTGTAGATGTGCTCTTTCATGCACCACGCGTAGGCATCGTCGGCGAGCACATGCAGCCGATCCTCCGAGGTGCCGCGAAACGCCTCGAACAACAGCTCGTTGAAGGTTCGACGATCGCGAACTTCGGCCCACAGCAGCTTGGGTGCGCGCAGCAACAGCTTGCTGAGCTGCTTGGCCGAACGCACCGGGTTGATGTCGTTGGCCATGTACCAGACGGCCGTGTGCATCAGGTTGCTGCTGACCAGCGTGCCGTCGACGTCGAAGTAACTCGCGGTCATGGAAACGGACCCCGTTTGAGGGCGGGGAACTACCGCGGTTGATGGGGCGGGTCTAGTGCGCTGGCGTCCTCGCAGGGGGGACGCGCAGAGGCGTGCGCACTTTTGTGATCGATCAGCGCAGGCTCCGCTGGTGAACGTGCGTCGCTACGCCAGAACGTGACGATCGTTCGCTCCTCCTCGCCGCGATCACCATTGCGGAGTATGGTGACACCATGGCCGAGCCGAGGCTTCGGATGGACGACGAGTCGTACCTGACGTTCGAACGTGCGTCGGAGCTGAAGCACGAGCTGTGGGATGGCGAAGTCTACGCGATGTCGGGCGCTAGCCTCGCGCACAACCGGATCGTCCGAAATCTGCTGCGCCACCTCGGCAACGCGCTCGACGGCTCGGGCTGTGAGCCATTGCCGTCCGACATGCGAGTCCGCCTGCCAGGGCACGGCCGCTACGTCTACCCGGACGTGACGCTCGTCTGCGGGCCACCTTCGCTCGAAGGCGAGCGGGACATCCTGCTCAACCCGAAGACGATCATCGAAGTGCTCTCGCCGTCGACGGCGGCGTTCGATCGCGGCGACAAGTTCATCGCCTACCGCGGCATCTCCAGCGTCGACGAGATTGTGTTCGTCAGCCAGCATGAGCGCCGCGTCGAGTGCTACACGCGGCAGTCTGGCGACTCGTGGTTGCTGCGAGAGTATCGGGACGATGGCGCGATTTCATTGATGGCACTCTCGGCACCGTTGCCATTGCGATTGGTCTACGCGGACGTCGAGATCTAACAGGAACGAACGCGCTTGGCTGCGCGCCAGCAACTCGCAGCGTCGCCGCTCTTCAACACTGCGGACTGCGAAGACAGCGCCCGCCTCATCCCAGCCGTGGCCACGTCACCGCGATCTGCCTGTAATTCTCGAGGTTGAGCGACCGAGCCCGCGTCCGCCCGCATCAGCCCTGCGAACGCGCCTGCGCTGGTCGGCGCGGCCGCTTCGGTGTACATCCGCCGGACCGTGTCCGCGCAAGTCCAAGGCGCCCGCGTGGCCCTGCTCGATCCCTTCGGTGGCCTCGCGGGCGACATGCTGCTCGGCGCGCTGATCGATCTCGATCCCGAACTGCCGGAGGCGCTGCGCGAGCCGTTGAAGTCGCTGCGCTTGCCCGGTTGGCGGCTCGACTACGCTGCCACGACGCGGCGGGCGATCGGCTGCACCAAGGCCACGTTCACGGTCCCGGACGAAGCGGATCATCGCCACCTGCCGGAGATCCGTGCTCGCATCGCGAACTCGACGCTGCCGGCTCGCGCGAAGCAAAAGGCCGACGAGACATTCGTGCGCCTGGCTCACGCCGAGGCGGCCGTGCATCGGATCCCGATCGATCATGTGCACTTCCACGAGGTCGGTGCCGCGGATGCGATCCTCGACATCTGTGCGGTCAGCTTCGGGCTCGATCGGCTGGGCATCGACGAAATGGTCTGCGGGCCGCTGCCGGGCGGGTCGGGGACGATCCGCTGCGAGCATGGCGACATGCCCTGCCCGGCGCCCGCGGTCGTGCACTTGCTCGACGAGTTCGTGGTGCTCGCGGGCGTGGGCAAGGGCGAGATGGTCACGCCCACCGGGGCTGCGCTGCTGCGGGCGTGGGGTCGACCGCTGCGAGCGAACGAGCAGCTCGGGTATCGCTCGGAGAGCGTGGGCTACGGCGCGGGCTCGCGGGCGAGCAGCGTCGTGCGGATCAACTTGGTTCGGCTCGAGGCGCCGAGCGTCGCGGTCGTCGATCAGGATTTGGTGCGCGACGAGATCGCGGTGCTCGAGACTCACTTGGACGACGAGTCGCCGGAGCTGCTCGCGTGGGTCTCGGAGCGGCTGTTTGCGATCGGGGCGGTCGACGTCGCGTTCGCGCCGTTGACCATGAAGAAGAGCCGACCCGGGATCGCGCTCACGGTCTTGGTGCCGCCACACAAGCGCGGCGAGGCGACGGCGGTGATCCTGCGCGAGACCACGGCGTTGGGCGTGCGCGAGCAGATCGTCGCGCGCACGACCCTGGCCCGACGCATCGAGAACGTCGCCACCCCGTGGGGGGACGTGCGGGTGAAGTGGGCCGGCGATCGGCCGCGGCCCGAGTATGAAGATCTCGCTCGCGTCGCTCGCGAGCACGAGCTGCCGCTACACACCGTGGCCGAAGCCGTGATCGCACTCGCACGCAAAGGTTGATCGATGACGTCGCAAACACCCACCGACGAAGCGCTCGCGCGATTGGAGGCGGTGGTCCGATCCTACGGCCCCACGCTGACCGCGTTCTCGGGTGGCGTCGACTCGACGCTGGTCGCCGTGGTCGCGGCGCGCGTGCACGGTGAGCGAGCGCTGGCGGTCACGGGCGTGTCGGCCTCGCTCGCGAGCAGCGAGCGCGAGCATGCGACGCAGCTGGCGAGCGAGCTCGGGCTGCGCCATCGGCTGATCGACACGCACGAGCTCGCGCGGCCGGGCTATCGGCAGAACGCGGGCGATCGCTGCTACCACTGCAAGACCGAGCTGTTCGAGCGTCTGCGCGAGCTGGCGGCGGCCGAGGGGTTCGCGGCGATCGCCTCGGGCGACAACCTCGACGACCTCGGCGATCATCGCCCGGGCCTGCGCGCGGCCACGGAGCACGAGGTCCGCAAGCCGCTGATCGAGGCGCAGCTCGGCAAGGCGATGATCCGCGCGATCGCTTCGCAGCTCGGGCTGCCCAACCATCAAAAGCCGGCGGCGCCGTGTCTGGCCAGCCGCGTGCCGGCCGGGACCCGAGTGAGCCCCGAGATCCTCGCGCAGATCGAGGCGGCCGAGGCCGGCGTGCGGGGGCTCGGGTTCGCGGAGTTCCGCGTGCGGCATCACGGCGAGCTCGCGCGCATCGAGCTGCCGATCGCCGAGCTGACGCGCGCGGTCGAGTGCCGCGTCGAGCTGCTCGCCGCGGTGAAGCGGGCCGGCTACTTGTTCGTGGCGCTCGATCTCGCCGGCTTCAAGTCGGGCTCGCTAAACGTGTTAGGGAGCGGCCGGTGAGCGAGACCCACCCTGCACTGACCGCGATCGTCGACGCGCTGCTCGACGGGCAGATCGATCGCGCGACCGCGATCGAGCAGCTGCGCACGCACGGGCACGACCGCGTCGAGAACCTCGAGTGGGCGCGCATCGATCACGATCGCGCGGCCAGGCGCGGCTTCCCGGAGGTCATCTTCGGGCCCGGCAAGACCACCGAGCAGATCCGCGAGATCTTCGTGCGACTCGCCGAACGCAACCCGAACGTGCTGTGCACGCGCACCAACGAGGCCGCGCACGCCAGCGTTCGCGCGGCGCTCGAGCCCGACGCGCGCCAAGCCTTGAGCTTCGAGCCGCGCTCGGGCCTGCTCGCGCTGCGCCGCGACTCGACCGTGCGCCAGCGGGGAACGATCGCCGTGGTCTCGGCCGGCACCTCCGATCAGGTCGTCGCCGAAGAGGCCCGCATCTGCGCCGAGGTGATGGGCAACCGGGTCGAGCGGCTCGCCGACGTCGGCGTGGCCGGGCTTCACCGCCTGCTGGCCGAGCTGCCCACGCTCGAGCGCGCGAGCGTGATCATCTGTGTGGCCGGGTTCGAGGCCGCGCTGCCGTCGGTGGTCGCGGGTCTGGTCGCGTGCCCGGTGATCGCCGTGCCGACCAGCACCGGCTACGGCGCGAGCTTTCAGGGCGTCACCGCGCTGCTCTCGTGCCTGACGAGCTGTGCCGCGGGCGTGCTCACGGTCAACATCGACAATGGCTTTGGGGCTGCGTACGCGGCCACGCTGATCAACCGCAAGACCGGCGCGCCCGAGCCCGAGCAAGAGGAGCCTCGCTGATGCTGTCGTTGTTGACCGGGTTGCTGCTCGGAGGCTGGCACGTGGTCAGCGGAGCGGATCACCTCGCCGCCGTCACGCCGCTGGTGATCGAGCGCGAGCATGGCAGCGGCGAGCGACGGCCCTCGCGGATCGGGCTCGCATGGGGGATCGGACACGCGAGCGGCGTGTGGCTGGTCGGGCTCGCGTTGCTGGTGATCGGCAGCCTGATCCCGCTCGAGCTCGTCGGCGTGTGGAGTGAGCGGATCGTCGGCGTCGCGATCGTGGCCGTCGGCTTGTGGGGGCTGTGGCGCGTGCGCAAGGGCTGGGCTTGTCCTGACGCCGCGGCCGTGGGCGAGCACTCGCATCCGCATCACGAGCACGCCGGGGCCTCGCGATCGGCGCTGGGGATCGGGCTGATCCACGGCATCGCCGGCAGCTCACACCTCTACGGCGTGCTTCCAGCGCTCGCGCTCGCGGCCGCCGATCGGGTCGGCTACCTGATCGGCTTCGGCATCGGATCGATCGCCGCGATGGGCCTGTTCGCTGGCGCGATCGGCTTGGTCATCAACCGCGTGCCCGGCTCGCGCGCGGTCGTGCAGCGCTGGGGCTTGTTGGTCGCTTCGATCGCGGCGGTCGTGATCGGCACCGCCTGGATCGTTCTTTAGTGCTTTTCGGCGATGCGCCGAAACACACTCCCAAAAATCGCTTCGCGATTTTCGGGAGCACGCAATGAAAACCCCTAGCTCTCTGGCGCGGTCTCTTCGGGCTCTTCGTCGCCGCTGCGCTTCTCGGCGCAGATCTTCCCGTCGTCCTTCTCCAGCGTCTCGATCTGCTTCTTCGCCTGCTTCACGTAGTTGGCCGGCGCGCCCGAGCCCTCTTTGGTGATCGCCTTGAAGTACGCGATCGACTTGTCGCACTGCCCGAGCTTGGCGAACGCGAGGCCCGAGTAGTAGACGGCGTCGTGGATGACCGTGCTCTGCGGCGCGTTCTGAACCAGCCAGTAGAACTCACCGAGCGCGCTTCGATAGTCGCGCTCCGAGAACAGGGTCTGGCCGATCTGGAAGCGGACCTCGGCCTCCTTCGGGTCGGCCGGGTAGCGTGACAGGTAGGTCCGGAACAGCCGCCGCGCGCGGCTGTACTCCTTGGCCTCGAGCGCCTTCTCGGCCGCACGCAGCAGCTCGGTCTTGCCCTCGGGGATCTCGGTCTCGGCCTGGAGCTTGGTCTCGACCGAGGTCAGGCGCTGGTCGAGCTCGGTGCGCGAGTCGGCGACGTTCTGACTCAAGGCCGCGATCTCGTTGAGGCTGTCTTCGGCGCTGCCGCGGACCTCGGCGAGATCGAGCTCGAGGTTGTCGACGCGCACGCCGATCGAGGCCTGGTTGCTGCGCAGGAGCTGCTCGGCGGCGTCGAGCTGCTGCTCGACCTCGGCCATCTGCGCCTGGGCCTTGGTGAGCGTCTCTTCGAGCTGGGTGTCGCGCTCGGCGACCTTCTTGCGCAGCTCCATGACCTCGCGCTCGAGCTCCTCGTGCTGCGGCTGCATCACGAAGCAGCCGACGCTCGGCAAGGCCAGCAACAGGGGGACGACGATCTGCAGTCGCTTCATTTTTGGTCCTTCGATACACGAGCCGCGGACGACGACCGCTCACCGCGGAACCAACGGCCCGTCAGGGCCGGGCAGGGGGTGAGGGGTCCCCGCGGCGAAGCCGTGGGGAGAGGGACCTACGGTCCCTCTTATTGCCAGATGAATTCGACGCGGCGATCTTGGGAGTAGCCGGCCTCGTCGGTGCCGGTGGACTCGAGGCTGCCCTTCGAGATCACCTGCATGTTCTCGGCCGGGACGCCGAGGTTGACGAGGAACGACTTGACGCCCTGCCCGCGCTTGTCGGTGAGCAGGATGTTGTACTCCTCGGTGCCACGCGGGTCGGCGTGGGCCTCGAGGTAGACCAAGCGCCCTTGCTCGGCGATGCAGGCGGCGGCCGCCTTGAGCTTCTCCTCGGTCTCGGGCGTCAGCTTGGGGCTGTCGAAGCCGAAGAACACGGCCTGCAGTTCGCACAGCACCTCGCCGTCGCCACCGTAGTCGCCGGAGTAGATGCACATGCCGCCGTCGCAGATCTCGTCCATGGCACAGTCGTCGTCGACGGTGCACGAGCCGGGCGAGCCGGGCTGGCCCTCCGAGCAGGTGCCGGTGCCGAGGTCACAGGTGCCGACGGGGCAGTCCATGTCGCTCGCACAGAAGTCGCAGACGCTGCTCTTGCACACGAGGCCGCCGGTGCAGTCGAGGCTGCTCGTGCACGGCCCACCCTGCCCCGGACCGCCCGTGACCTCGGACGGATCGACGCAGCGGAACTCGTTGCAGACGTAGTCCATGCCGTTGGGACCCTTGCCTGCGCACTCGCTGTTCTCGACGCAGTTCTGGCACTTCCCCTCGACGCACTTCTCGCCCATCTCTTGGTTGCAGTGCTTGTTCCGCTTGCACTCCGGGTACGGCGGCGGCTTGCAGGCGGTCAGCGAGAAGGCCATCGCACCGATCGCGAACAAGCCGAGGAGAGAGGAGGAGGACAGTGCGGGGAAGGAAGTCGGCATCGGGGACTCCGGGGAGCTCGCGCGTCGTTTCGGCGAGCGCACGAGTTCGGAGGGAAGGATTATCCGCGTGCAGTTACGGTGTCAACCGCGCAGAGACGCCGCATAGAGCCGGATCTCGTAGCGCTGGCCATCGACGTCCACAGTCTGGCTGTGCGCGGGATCGTCGGGGTTCTCGTGGGTCTCCACGATGTCGGCGCGCGCCGCCGCGAGGGCGTTGGGGCCGACTTCGGGCCGGGGCGCGAGCGCGAGCCGGTGGAGCAGATAGTCGGTCCAGCTCAGATCGGCGAAACGGGCCTGCTCGACGCGCAGATCGTACTCGAGCTCGATCGCGTCGGCGGCGTGGTGACGCGCGACGACCTCCAGCTCGAACCCCTGAGTGCCACGCGGCGTCGCGATCACTTCGGAAAAAATCGTGTGCTGGCCATCGGAGACGACGAGCTCGCGGCGTGGCACGACCACCTCACCGGAGTCGACCGCGACCACCTCGAGCCCGACCTGCAGAGGCCAGAGCGCCTCGCTGCGATCGCTGAACAGCGGGATCGAGAGCGAGTCGCCGGGTGTGGCTCCGGCGCTGGCGGGGATCAACAGCGCGGCGACGAGGGCGAGGGCGAAGTGGCGGGGACTCGGCATGCATCCTCGATCCAACGAATCGCCGCGCGGGACAAATTTAGTGCTTTTCGGCGATGCGCCGAAACACACTCCCAAAAATCGCTTCGCGATTTTCGGGACCACGCTGGGACCGCCCCCCTCACGGTGTGGGGCTCTGATACTCGAAATCGCTACGCGATTTTTGGGAGCACGCCTTAACCTGCGACGCGTGACGGACGTGCAGCGGCGGACGCTCGCCCTCTACCTGCTACTCGCGACGCTCGCG
>DATLLB010000748.1:0-12783 GCA_035538075.1 Enhygromyxa sp. | reverse complement strand
TGAACACCTCGCCCCACGGCGCGACCGTGATGTTGTCGGGGCTGTCGAGCACGCTCGCCGACGGCGAGTTGACGACCAGCTCGAGCGTCGGGCTGTCGCCGTCGATCAAGCGGAAGATCTGGCCCGCGCCGGCCGGGCCGCCGCTGGTCGAGCAGATGTAGACCTGGCCCTCGAAGAACCACATGCCCTCGCCGCGCACGAACAGCGCCGCGCCCTTGCCCTGGGCCTCGGCGCGGACCGTGTCGCCGTTGGGATCGGGCTCGTCGATGTCGACCCACTCGACGTCGAGCACGTCATTCTCGCCCATGTCGTTGGTGTCGTACTCGTCGACGCCGACGATCTTGAGCGCCTGCAGCTTGCCGACGAAGGGCTCGGCCATGTCGTCGGGCACGAACCGGTAGATGCACGAGTCGCCGCGATCCTCGGTCAGGTAACAGATGTTGGTCGAGGGATCGACGGCGACCGCCTCGTGGTTGAAGCGCCCGTAGCCGACCACCGGCTGCGGCTCCTGAACAGTCTCGGCGTCGGCCGGACACACGAACACGTAGCCGTGCCGAACGCCGCCGTTGATGTCGACGTTCTCCTCGCACGACAACCAACCCCACGGGCTCGGACCGCCCGCACAATTGCGGACGGTGCCGATCAACACGAGGTTGCTCGAGATCCGCTCGTAGCTGCTGCCGTCGAGCACCACGCGGGTCACTCCACCCATCGCCGCCGCCTCGTAAGCTTGCGCGGGCGGCAGTTGCCCGAGCTTGTAGGGCCCATTGGCGATGTCACCGACGCTGTTCTCGTGGTTGCGCAGCAGGATCAGCGTGTTGTCGGGACCGGCGAAGCAGGCCATGCCGTCGGGTCGCCCCGGCACGCGGTAGCCGTCCGTCATGTCATCGCCGCGCTGATCGAGGATCGCGTACGAGAAGCCAGCCGGGAGATCGAGGATCCCCTCGGGGTCCGGCACCAGCTCGCCCCAGCGCCCGCGGGCGACCGCCGAGCGATGCTGACCGAGCGTGAGGAGCGAAGCAGCGATGGCGGCCGTGCTGCCAGCGAAGATGAACTTGCGTCGACCGAAGGTTTTCATGCGCGCACTGTCGAGGCGCGCGTGGGTCCACGGCAATGAAACTCGTGGTGACGAACGAGCAACGCGAGCACGTCGGTCGGCGTGCTCGTGACCAGGCTGTTTACGGCTCGTCGCTCTTGCGCGTCAGCGCGAACGCGCCAGCGACCGTTGCGAGCGTGAGCGCGGCCGCGGCCGAAGGCTCCGCGTCGGTGCTGCAGCTGCAGCCGTCGTCGGTGTCGGCACCCGCGTCGCCGCCCGACTCGGTGCCGGCGTCGCCGGTCTCATCGTTGCCCTCGTCCTCGGTGTCGCCGTCGCCGTCTCCGTCGCCGTCTCCGTCACCATCTCCGTCACCATCGCCGTCGCCATCTCCATCACCATCGCCGGGCCCGCCGCCTTGAAAGGGACCGGTCACGACCACGGTCATGTTGTCGCCCTGCATGTTGAAGAACAGCGCGTCGCCGTCGGGCGAGAAGCACACGCCGGCCAGCTCGCCGTCGCTCATCGCGTTGCGGGCGAAGTCGCAGATCTCACCGTCGGGCGTGAGCACGCGGATGTACTGATCGCCATCGCCGTCCTCGGCGATGAACACGTCGCCCCACGGCGCGACCGTGATGTTGTCGGGGTTGTCGAGCACGCTCGCGCTCTCGACCGCGACCAGCAGCTCGAGCGTCGGGCTGTCGCCGTCGATCAAGCGGAAGATCTGGCCCTTGCCGATCGGCCCGCCGCTGGTCGAGCACACGTAGACCTGGCCCTCGAAGAACCAGATGCCCTCGCCGCGCACGATGATCGCCGCGCCCTTGCCTTGCGCCTCCTCGTGGATCGTGTCGTTGACCGGATCGGGCTCGTCGATGTCGATCCACTCGACGTCGAGCACCTCGCCCGCGCCCATCAGCAGCGTGTTGTACGTGTCCTCCCCGACCACCTTGAGCGCCTGCAGCCTGCCGACGAAGGGCGTGGCCATGTCGTCGGGCACGAACCGGTACAGGCACGAATTGCCGCGATCCTGGGTCAGGTACGCGTAGTTGGTGGACGGATCGATGGCGACGGCCTCGTGGTTGTAGCGGCCATAGCCGACGATCGGGTTGGGCGGCTGCACGGTCTCGGCGTTGGTCAGACACAAGAACGTGTAGCCGTGCCGAATGTCGCCGTTGTGCTCGACGTTCTCCTCGCACGACAGCCAGCCCCACGGGCTCGGACCACCCGCACAGTTGCGAGCGGTGCCGACCAACACGAGGTTGCTGGAGATCCGATCGAAGGTGGTCGCGTCGACGACCAGCCGCGTGACGCCGCCCATGCCCTCCGGATCGTAGGCGTGCTCGGACACCGGCTGGCCAGCCTGATAGGGACCTTCCTCGGTCGCGCCGAGGCTGCACTCATGGTTGCGCATGAGGATCAGCGTGCCGTCGGCGCCCGCGAAGCAGGCCATGCCGTCGGGCCGCGCCGGGACCTGGTAGCCGTCGCTCATGTCCTGGCCGGCCTCTTCGAGGATCTTGTAGGTGAAGCCCGGCGGCAGATCGAGGATGCCCTCGGGATCCGGCACCAAGTCGCCCCACAGCGAGCGGGCCCGAGCCGCGCGGCGCGTGCCCAAAGTTGCGAGCGCAGCGACCAAGCTCGCGGTCGCAGAAGTGGCGAGGAATTTACGGCGTCCCAGCGTCACGCTGCGAATGTCAGAGAAAGCGCAGGCGAGCGCAATTCGAGATTGATCAGGAGGGCGTGACGTAACTCCGCACGCTCAACCACGCGTGCAACCGCTCCACGCACCAGCGCGGGTCGTCGAGGCTCAGATCGTGCCCAGCTGTCGGATGGACCTCGAGCGGGGCGCCGAGCAAGCGAGCGAGCTTCACCGAGCACCGTGGATCGACCATGCGATCGCCCGCGGAGTTGAGCAGCAGCACCGGCGCGCCGCTCGAGCGCCGATCCACGCGAAAGCCCGCCGCGGCGATCATCTGCCGCACGACGTTGGTCCGGCGGATCGGCCGCTCGCGATGGAACGCCGCGTGTCGCTCGGCCAGCGCTCGATCGCCGCGGTGCCCGCTGGTCGTCAGCTCGAGGATGCCCAGCTCGCGCGCGACCGGATCGCGCTCGAGCAAGCTCCGCGCGGTGGAGATCCACGCGGGCACCCGCAGCCGCTCCCACGGCGCGCTCAGCTTGCCGGCGCTGGTGTTGATCGCGACCAGCCCGACGATCGGATCGGCAGGCCAGCGTCGCAGCCACTCGAGGCACACCATCGCGCCGAGCGAGATCGCGATCAACACGGGCGGTCGCCGATCGCTCGCCCACACGCGCGCGCGCAGATCCGCGGCCATGGTCGCGATGTCGAGCGGGCTGCGTTCTCGCCAGCGCGCGCCGTTGCCCGGCAGGTCGACGCGCTCGATCGTCGCCTCGCCGAACTGCTCGAGCAGCAGGCGATCGAGCTCGTGCCAGTGCCCGGCCTCGCGCGCGAGCCCACGGATCAACACGAAGCGCTGCACGAACGCGGGCATCAGTCCGAGAACCACAGTCGAAACGCGTCGGCCTCGAGTCGCTGGCGCTCGTGCTCCTCGAAGGCAGTCCAGCTCTCGCCCGCCGCCGCCGCCCGCAGCAAGAACTCGATCAGCGGCAGGTGCCGCCGCAAGGTTCGACGCAGGCGATGCGGACGCCTCGGGTTGAAGCCGCCGAGCACGTCGAACAGCTGGCGCGGGTTCTTCCTGACCCACGCCCACGAGCCGAGCTCGAGCGTCAACGGCATGAAGTTGCGGCCGCCGTGCGCATCGTAGAGGTGATCCCACAGATCGCCGGCGACCAGGTAATTGCGCGAGACCGGCTCCATCACATACGGGTGATTGGGAAAGGTCTGATCGAGCAGTCCTTGCAGCGCGTAGGCCTCGGCCAGCGACGGGAACGGCCGCCGCGTGTACGCGTGCGGAAACCACAGCCGATCGACGCTGCCGAAGCCCGAGTGCACGTCGAGCACGATCGCATGGCGGGCCGGGAACACCCACTCGCGCACGAGCTCGCACAATGCCTGCGCCTCGATCTCCATCGGCGCGCCCGCTCGGCCTTGATAGAACGGCAGCTTGGCGCTGAGCCGATGACCGCCGAGAAATGGCGTGCCCATGCCGTCCGGGTGCGCTGGCGCGTTGCGCATCAGATCCACGCCATTGCCATTGCCGCGTCGACGCAGCCACATGCCGATCGGATTGACCAGCGGCAGACAGACCACTCGCACTTCATCCAAAGCGGCGCGCAGCAGCTTGTCCCACGTCAGATAGCGCGCGAGCGTGTACATCCCAGCCAGGACCACGTGGGTCCCGATGCGCTCGAGGCCATGGACCCCGCCGATCAATCCGAGCGTGGGTGCATCAGCTCGCGCAGCTCCAACGACGACCCCGACTATCGGGAATTCGATGCCGTCCTGCCGGACTGTGGCGAGGACGTGGGTTGTGGCCCGGTCCCCGAACAGGTCCAGGACTTCGTACAAATCGCCGAGCTCCGGGAGCTCGCGTACAGCGTCGGCAAACGCCACCATGACGGATTAGGTACTTACGCTCCAAGCTGCATCACCTCGGGTTGGCTCGTCGGCGACCGCCAACAGACCAAGCCCGGCAAACAGCGCGTGGGCGGCCAACATGCTGGTCAGGTCGGCATGGTCGTGAGGCGGAGAGACCTCGACGAGATCCATCCCAATGATCTTCGCCCCTGCCAGGTTGTCGAGCAAGCACAACAATTCCCGGGAGCTGAGCCCGCCGGGCACGGGCGTGCCAGTCCCGGGGCAAAATGCCGGATCGACGCCGTCGACGTCGACGCTCAAATACACGGGACGATCGCCGATCGCCGTTTTGATCTCGTCTGCGATCGATCCGGCGCTGCGCTGCTCGAACAGCGCGGCCGGATACAGCCGGGCATCGTGCGCCAGGCTCATGGCCGGTTCGTCGCCGTCTTTCCAGCCGCCGCGGAGACCGACCTGAAACAAACCGCCTGGGGCGATCTGTCCTTCGGTCAGCGCGTGGCGGATCGGGGTGCCATGGTGGAAATCATCGCCCCACAGCTCGCCGGTGCTGGTGTCGAAGTGTGCGTCGACATGGACCACGCACACCGGCCCGTGGATCGCATGAATGGCTCGCAGGATCGGCGTGGTGATCGAGTGATCGCCACCGACCACGAACGGCACCGCGCCGGCTCGCAGCACGGCCGTGATCTCGGCGCTCACCGCCTCGCGCATCATTGCGGCCGAGAACGGCGTCACCGGGATGTTGCCGCCGTCGAGCGCGGGCACCCGCTCGAACACGTCGACGCGATGCTTGGGGTGATGGCCCGACACGAACGCGCTGACCCGACGCACGTGATAGGGCGCCACGCGAGCGCCGGGCAGATAGGTGGTGCCGCTGTCCCACGGGACACCGAGCAGCACCGCTCGCGCGCCCGCGAAGCGGGTCGGATCGCCGAGCTGTCCGCCCGA
This sequence comes from Enhygromyxa sp., assembly GCA_035538075.1. Classification (GTDB taxonomy): domain Bacteria; phylum Myxococcota_A; class Polyangia; order Nannocystales; family Nannocystaceae; genus Plesiocystis. The sequence goes on along the minus strand of DATLLB010000748.1, from coordinate 7,288 downwards.
CTCACCGGGACCGGCGAGCGGCAGCCGAAAGAACGGCGTCTGGCCGTGGCGAATGTACTCGAGGGCGGAGCTCTGCTTGGTCATGACATCTCTCGCAGCATCGATCGCACGACCGAGCGGGTGCGCTCGGCCAGGGTCTCGGCGTGCTCGCCCGGACGCGCGTGGATCGGCGCGCCGAAGTCGAGCCGCGCGATCGTGCGGCTGCGCGCGACGGTGCCGAGGAAGTGGGGAAAGAACGCCGCGTCGCCGACCCACGCCGCGTCGGCATGCAGGTAACGCAACGCGATCGGCACGATCGGAAAGCCGGTCGCGCAGGCGAGCCCGAACATGCCGCGGCGAAAGGGCAGCACGTCGTCGCCGAGCGTGGTCGTGCCCTCCGGGAAGGTCAGCACCGACGCGCCGCGCTCGAGCAACGTCTTGGCCCGCAGCAGCACCCGCGCGCCGCTGTGGGCGCTGCGGCGATCGACGAGCATGAAGTCGAGGCCCTTGGCGATCTCGCCGACCAGCGGCCAAGCGCCGACCTCGTGCTTTGCCACGCCCAGCGACGGCACCACGTTGCAGATCAAGATCGGGTCCTGCCACGCGACATGGTTGCAGACCAAGATCGCCGGGACTCGAGGCAGCTCGCCGCGGATGCGGACCTCGAAGCCGTTGAGCGCACACACGTGGCCGGCCATGAACGCCGCATAGGCCTGCCGACGCAGCGTGGTCTCGCGCTCGTCGGCGAGCGGCAGCAGCTCGCGCTCGATGTGCGCGGCCGCGTTGAACAGAAACAGCGCCGTCTTGCGGGTGCGTCGGCTCGATCGGGACAGCGCCGCGGGGCCGGCCGCCAGCCGTTGCAAGCTCGGCTGGTTCACACCGTGGCCTCGTAGCTCACCGCCACCGCGGCCGGTCGCGAGCGTCGCTCGAGCAGCCCGAGTCGCTCGTAGCGGCTGCGCAGCTTGGCGAACGCGACCGCGTCGATCTTCGACACGATGCGCTCGTCGTCAGGGCCATAGAAGCCGGTGCGCACGCCCATCTCGGTCGCGCCGAGCGAGGCATGCAGAGCCCGCGCGGCCTTGTTGTCCTCCTTGACCGTGAACCAGCACGAGTCGACGCGGTCGGCGATCGAGCTCACGAACGCCCGCAGCAGCAGGTGGACGGTGCGCGTGCCCTGAAACTCGGGCACGACCGCGAGCGTGGTGCAGTAGGCCTCGCGCTCGCGCACGAAGCTCAGCAGGTAGCCGACGGGCTTGCCGTCGTGCAGACACAAGAAGCAGTGCTGGCCGAAGAAGTCGCAGCACAGCCGCACGTAGTAGGGTCCGAGCGTGCTCTCACCCTCGGCACCAAACACCTCTTCCTCGAGGTGCATCAGATCGGCGAAGTCGCTGGGTTCGAGGTTCTTGACGATGTAACCGGACACGCTGGCAATCTGATCCCGATCGAACAACTCCCGATCACGAGATCGCGAACTGCGTGCGACAAACGGTCGGGTCCGCGCGCATGGGTTCGTGACTCGGCTGTCGCCGACCGGTCGCCAGCGCGACACCAGCGGTCGACCACGGCGGCCAGTCGTGATAAGGCCGGCTCCGCCCATGTCCGTGCTCGACCTCCTCGCCCGTCCGGGCAAGCGCCTGCTCGCCCGCCTGATCGAGCGGCGCTTCGGCGGCTACCGGCACCTGCTCGCGCCCGTGGATGACAACCTGCCCGAGCGACTCGCTGGCGAGCGCCGCGTGGCGGTGATCGGGGCCGGGCTCGCGGGCCTCGGCGCCGCGTGCAAGCTGGCCGAGCGCGGCTTCTCGGTCGTGCTGCTCGAGCGCAACCACTACCTCGGCGGCAAGGTCGGCGCGTGGAAGACCACGATGCCCGACGGCCGCGAGATCGGCGTCGAGCACGGCTTTCATGCGTTCTTCCGCCACTACTACAACTTGAACGAGTTCTTCGAGCAGGTCGGCGTCGCGCGGCACTACGCGACCATGGACGACTACCTGATCCTCGGCCTCGACGGTCGCAGCTACTCGTTCAAGGCGATCGATACCACGCCGATCCTCAACCTGCTCTCGCTCGCCCGCCACGGCATCTACAATTTCTGGGACGTCGCCGGCCGCCACACCGGGCCGAAGATGGAGGCGCTGCTCCGCTACGATCCCGAGCAGACCTTCGCGCGCTGGGATCACGTCTCCTACGCCCAGTTCGCCGCCGACGCGCGGCTGCCCGCCAGCTTGCAGCTGGTCTTCAACACCTTCTCGCGGGCGTTCTTCGCCGACATGGAGAAGATGTCGATGGCCGAGCTGATCAAGAGCTTCCACTTCTACTACCTGAGCAACGACGCCGGGCTGCTCTACGAGTACCTCGACGACGACTATGACAAGTCGTTGATTGCACCGATCCGCGCGCACATGGAGCGCCACGGGGTCGAGATCCGGACCGGCTGCGAGATCGCCGAGGTCGGCTACGAGTCGGAGCAATTCGAGATCGCCGGCGAGCGCTTCGATTATCTGGTGATCGCCAGCGACGTGATCGGTACGCGGACGATCTTCGAGCGCTCGCCCCAGCTGGCCGCCGCCGCACCGAGCAGCGCCGCCAAGGTCGCGACGCTGGCGCCCGGACAGCGCTATGCGGTGTTGCGGCTGTGGCTCGATCGCGACGTCGAGCGCGAGCTACCGGGCTTCGTGATCACCGAGCGCGCGCAGATCCTCGACGCGATCGCGTTCCTGCACAAAGCCGAGCACGAGTCGGAGCGCTGGGCGGCCGAGCGGCGCGCGGCCGGGCTCGGAGCCGCGGTCATCGAGCTGCACTGCTACGCGGTTCCCGAGCACCTGCCCGAGCAGGAGTCCGCCCTGCGCGAGCTGTTCGTGGCCGAGCTGCACCGCTTCTTCCCCGAGCTGGCCGGTGCCGCGATCCTGCACGAGCACATGTACCTGCGCCGCGACTTCCCGGCCTTCCACGTGGGCAAGCACGCCACGCGGCCGAGCTGGGAGACCGACTGCGAGCGCCTGTTCCTGGCCGGCGACTGGGTGGTGCTGCCGTTCCCCGCGATGCTGATGGAGGCGGCCTACAGCGCCGGGCTGCTGGCCGCCAATCGGATCTGTCGGGCGGAGTCGCTGCGCGAGGCACCGGTCTATACGGTACCTCTGCGCGGCTTCATGCACGGCGTACCCGAGCGGCCGTATTAGGTCAGAGCTTCTTCACGTAGTTGGCGACGGCGTCGATCTCTTCCTTGGAGAGCTTGTCCTTGTAGCCCTTCATCTTCGTGTCGGGCACGCCGTTCTCGATGGTCGCGACGACCTTGGCCTTGCTCAGGCTCGAGCCGGCCAACGAGGGGATGTTGACCTTCTTGCCGATCGTGGTGTCGCCCTTGCCGTCGGCGCCGTGGCAGGACTTGCACTTCCCGTCGTAGATCGACTTCGCGTCGACCTTCGAGGCCGTGGCGTCGCCGTTGTCCTTCGGCGGATCCTTCGGGGGATCCTTCGGCGGCTCCTTGTCCTCGCCGCCGTCCTTCGTGGGCGGATCCTTCGGCGGATCCTTCTGACCGGCATCGGCGCTGTCCTTCTCCTCGGCGCCGGCATCCGTGTCGGCCGCGACCGCGTCACCACCCTCGGCCGGCGGCGTGCCGGCCTCGGCGCCAGCTTCTGCGCTGGGCTCGACCTCGGGTCCGACGGGATCCTTCGGCGGAGCGGTGTCGGACGGGATGGGGTCTTCGGTCTTGCCGGCGTCGACCTTGGCGCCGTCCTCGGTCTTCTTCCCGGCGTCCTTGGCAGCACCCTTGGTGTCGCCGCCCTGGTCGCAAGCGGTGGTGGTCAGGAGCAGCGTGGCTGCCACGAACAGGGTCTGAAGTGCGCGTCGGTACATCGGAGTCTCGTGTGCGGGAGCAGATCGTAAGCCCGGGTCTCTTGCGCGGACAAGGGCCCAGCTGCGAGCGATTATAGTCCGGCCGTGGCCCAGCTCCCACCGCTGTCCAAAGACATCGTCACCGAGCTCAACGCGATTCGGGGCGGCTTCAACCAAGCGATCGGCCTGCAGTTCGTCAGCGCGACCTACGAAGAGGTGGTCGCGGAGATCGAGCTCGGGCCGCAGCACCAGCAGCCTTACGGGCTCGTGCACGGCGGCGTGTATGCGGCGATGGTCGAGACGCTGGCCTCGGTCGGGGCCGCGCTCAACCTCGGCGCGCTCGGGCTGCACACGGTCGGGCTCGACAACAACACCTCGTTCCTCAAGGCCGTGCGCACCGGGACCTTGCGCGGCGTGGCGCGACCGCTGGCCCGAGGTCGGCGGACCCAGGTCTGGGAGGTGAGCATCCACTGCGATGGCGAGCTGGTCGCGGCCGGGCGCGTGCGGCTGTTGGGGCTCGAGCAGGGCGCGACGATGGCCGGCGAGGCGGTGGACTTCAAGCATCCGGGGCCGCAGCGATGACCCACGCGCGGGCGGTCGCGCTGGCTGTGCTCGCGCTCGCCTGCACACGCGGCTCGACGAGCCCGAGCAACGAGCGAGGCGTCGCGCACTGCGAGCGCGATCTCGCTGCCGCGCGCGTCTGCACGACGCCGAGCGCGAGCGATGGCAAGCGCATGCGCGACCGCGATCGCGACGGGCTCCCCGATGCGCACGACTGTTGCCCCAAGCTGCCCGAGGATCCGGATGGCTTCGAGGACCGCGACGGCTGCCCCGACTGCGACGACGATCGCGACGGGATCCCCGACGCCGAGTGGTTGCTGGTCGAGCGTCGCCGCTACCTGTGGACCAGCGCGGAGGGCTACTTCGGCGGGCGCAGCTGTGGCGAGTACGCCGAGGACTTCGACGGGATCGACGATCACGACGGCTGTCCCGAGGGCGTCGAGATCACGCTCGACTCGCTCACCTGCACCGAAGCAGTCGCGCGCGATCGCAAGCCGACCGCCGCGCGCCACGGTGACTTCGCCACGCTCGCGCTGATGCGCTATGTCGCCGACAGCGACGACGACGGCTACGACGACAGCGCGGACCGGTGCCGCAACGTGCCCGAGGACTTCGACGGCTTCGAGGACGACGACGGCTGCCCCGACTGCGACAACGATCAGGACGGGATCCCCGACGCCGACCGCTGGGTGCTCTTGGAGTATGGACCCGGCTGGGCAAACCGCGACCAAGTCGGCGAGCTCGACTGCCGCAACGAACCCGAGGATCTCGACGGCGACCGCGATCACGACGGCTGCCCGGAGCGTTGAGTGCCTCTCCACCGCAAGCTGCTAATCATCCGCGGCAGCGAGCTCGAGACGCGCGAGCACGTCGAGCGGCTGATCGCGAGCCTGCCCGAGCGCAGCGTCGCGTGGATCGCCGAGGTCGCGCCCGCGCCCGCGCACGTGCACGTGCGTCCGCACGAGCTGGCCGCACGGCTCGGGCAGGCGTTCGACGTCGTGGTCCTCGACGCACACGCGCGTCTCGACGCCGACGCGCTCGGCCAGGCGCACGGGTTGGTGTTCGGCGGTGGTGCGTTGGTGCTGCGGCTCGGGCTCGACCTGGTTCGGGATCCGCGGATGGCCGTGCACCCGTACTCGGTCGCCGATGTCGGGCTGCTCTTCGAGGCCCACGTCGAGCGGGTGCTCTCGCGTCACGCGAGCCCGATCCCGGACGCGCTGAGCCCCGTCGATCGCCAGACCACCGGCACGCGCGAGCAAGCGGAGTTGGTCGATCAATTGATCCACGCGTGGACCGGAGCGACACCGAGCCGCACGGCCATCCTCGCCGATCGTGGTCGCGGCAAGTCGAGCGCGCTCGGGCTCGCGCTGCGTGGTCTCGCCGAGCAGACCAAGCGCGAGTCGATCATCACCGCCGGCAGCGAGGCCGCCGTCGCCGAGGTCTTGCGCTTCGCGGGCGACGCTTCCCGCTTCGTCCCGCTGCTCGACGTGCGGTCCGAGCCTGCCCAACCCGGCGCCGTGATCGTGGTCGACGAGGCCGCGCAGCTGCCCGTGCCGCTGCTGCAGCGACTGGTGCTCGCGCACCCGCTCGCCCACCTCGCGTTCGCGACCACCGCCCACGGTTATGAAGGCACGGGCCGCGGCTTCTCGCTGCGCTTCTCAAAATGGTTGGAGCAGCGAGGCCCGCTCGCGCGGCTGCGGTTGCACGAGCCAATCCGCTGGAGCGTCGGCGATCCGCTCGAGCGCGCGGTGTTCGAGGCCCTGCTGCTCGACGCCGAGCCGGCCGAGCTCGCTACCGACCTCGATCCGAGCGCCGCGACGCTCGAGATCCTCGATCGCAAGCAGCTCGCCCACGACCTCCCGCGCCTGCGCGAGCTGTTCGGCCTGCTCGTCCACGCCCACTACCGCACGACCCCCGGCGATCTGCAGCGTCTGCTCGACGCACCCAACCTGCAGATCCACGCCGCGTTGTTGCATGGGCATGTGGTCGGTGCCTGCGTGATCGCGCAGGAGGGCGAGCTCCCGCCCGCGCTGATCGAGGCCGCGCGATCGGGCCGCACACGGCTGCGCGCGCACGCGTTGGCGGACGTGCTGGTCGCCCACCTCGGCCGCGCCGAAGCGGGCGCGCTGCGAATGCGTCGCAGCGTGCGGCTGGCCGTGCATCCGGCCCTGCGCCGTCATGGCCTGGCCACACGCCTGATCGAACACACGCACGCGCACCACGAGGTCGATCTGTTCGGCACCTTGTTCGGCGCGACCCCGGAGCTGCTCGAGCTGCGGCGGCGACTCGGCTATCAGCTCGTGCGTGTCAGCGCGTCGCGAGGCGCTCGCACGGGCGAGCCCTCGGTAATGATGATCAAGCCGGTCTCCGCGTCAGCGCACCGACTGGTCGCCGAGCTCCGGTTCGAGCTCGCGCGCGAGCTCGATGCTCAGCTCGCGCTGCTGCAGGCCGACGAGGGCCACACGCTCGACCCGCTCCTGCTCACCGCGATGCGAGCCGAGCTGCCCGATATCGCGCCCTACTCTGCGTCCGAGTGCCGAGCGCTCGCGCTCGCCTACGCCCACGGACCGCGCACCTTCGAGTCGCTGGCCACGGCCTTGCGAGGGTTCCTCGACTCGATCGATCTCGATCCGCTGCCCGCCGATCTCCGGGCGATCGTCGAGGCGCGCGCGCTGCAGCGACACGGCTGGCATCGAATCACCCGCGACCTGAAGATGCCGAGCATCGCCGCGACGATGCGAGCGATGCGTCGCGCGATTCGCCTGCTCGTCGACGAGGCCGGTGAGATGGCTCATGTAAAACGTGGGTCAATCGCCGAATAGAACTATGTTTGAACCGTGTGGGCCTCGAACATGAAGACGAGGCACGAGTTCTCTCTCCTGCTGCTGGCATCCACGATCCTCGCTTGTGCGGGCGA
>DATLLB010000747.1:0-9987 GCA_035538075.1 Enhygromyxa sp. | reverse complement strand
GCGCCGCTGGCCCGCTTGCTCGGCATCGACTGGATCCGCCGCGAGCTCGCCGATCTCTCGTTTCGCTACCTCGAGCCGGTCGCGGCCAAGGAGATCCGCAGCGAGATGGTCGCGCTGATCACCGCCGATCCGACCCACATCGATCGCGGGCTCGAGCTGCTGCGCGACAGCTTCGTCAAGCGTGCCGCTCTGGTCGAGGCGCCGACCGAGCCCGGCCTGGTCGACGCCAGCACCTTGCGAACCGGACCGCCGCGCTGGCGCGAGGAGCTGTTCGGCGCGGTCGAGGTGCGGGCCAACGTGTTGACGCCGCAGGAGGTGCACGAGCTGCGCAACCGCGGGCGCGCGGTCGAGAAGCTGCGCGACATGGTCACCTACCAGCTCATCACGAGCGATCGCGACTCCTGCTATCTCGCGCTCGGGCATGTGCACGGCCACTTCAAGCCGGTGCCCGGCAGCATCCGCGACTACATCGCGCTGCCGCGGGCGAACCGATATCAAGGCCTGCACACGCAGGTGCTCGATCGAGCGGGCGTGCGCATGTACGTGGAGATTCGCTCGCGCCCGATGGACGCGGTGGCCGAGCGTGGCGTGGTCGTCGAGCTCCAGCACGGCCTGCAGGCCAGCGAGCTCGGCTGGCTGCGCGAGCTGATGGGCTGGCAGGCCGAGGTCGAGGATCCCAACGAGTTCATCGAGGCGGTCAAGCGCGAGCTGTTCGCCGATCAGGTGTTCGTGTTCACGCCCGAGGGCGAGCTCAAGACCTTTCCCAAGGGTGCGACGCCGATCGACTTCGCGTTCACGGTCCACACCGACGTCGGCACGCATGCTGCGGGCGCGCGCGTGAATGGTCAGGTCGTGCCGCTGCGCTACAAGCTGCGGCAGGGCGACACCATCGAGATCCTGACGGATCCCAAGGTGGAGCCGCGCGACGAGTGGCTCGACCTCGTGCAGACCTCGCGGGCCAAGGCCCGCATCAAGCAGTTCCTTCGCCAGCGCGCGCGCGTGCTCGCGGTCGAGACCGGACGCTCGCTGCTGGCCCAGCGACTCGAGAGCCGAGGGCTCGATCTCGGGGCGCTGGAGGCCGATGGGACCGTGGCGGCCAAGCTCGAGCAGCTCGGCGTCGCACCCGTGCGCGGCGTCGATCGGCTCTACGAGCTGATCGGCGACAACGACATTCGCATCGGCCTGGTCGTCAATGCGCTGGCACCCTCGCCGGGCCCGAGCGAGAGCGTGTTCGGTCGGTTGTTGCGGCCGTTTCGGCGGCGCACCGACGACGCCGCACGTCCATTTGATCGGGCGCCGCGGGCAGGGGAGGCTGGCGGGGCGCCGATCGAGATCGACGAGCAGCGAGTCGAGAGCGGGTTCATTCAGCTGGCTTCGTGTTGCTCGCCGCTGCCGGGCGATCCGGTGGTTGGCTTTCGCGTGCCCGGTCGCGGGATCGTGGCGCACGTCGAGGGCTGTCCGATCGCCGTCGATGAGCTGCTCGATCGCGTGTACCTCTCGTGGAGCGACCACTTCGAGCTCGAGCGTCCAGTGACCGTGCGGGTCCGCACGGCCAACACCGTCGGCCTGCTGGCCGAGATGAGCCGGGCGTTCTCGGCCACCGGGCTGAACATCAAGCAGGCCAACTGCCGCGCGTACGAAGACGGCAAGCTTGCCCTCAACACCTTTCATGCGACGGTCGGCTCGCTCGATCGGCTCGAGCAGCTGCTCGATCACCTGCGCGAGGTCCCGGGCGTGATCACCGTCGAGCGAGTCTTTTCAGGGCCAGAGTCGGACGACTGAGACCGGTTCTCGGCAGCCGGGCGCCGCGGCTTGACAAGAATCGCCGCTCTGGCTATCCCGCCGTCCCTCGCCGCTTCGCGGTGAAACGAAGGACGCACATCATGGCATCCGATACCGACATCGTCCGCCGCAAGCGCAAGCGCCGTCACAAGAACGCTGGACACCAGCGCAAGCTCGAGCAGAGCAAGAAGAGCACGCAGTCGTACGACCAGCTGTTCGCGGCTTGTGGTGCGCCTGGCGAGCCGGCCCCCAAGAAGGGCTGATACGCTCGCACGAGATCGCTCCTTCGCGGAGCACCAACATTGACCCGCACCTCTGCGGGTCGTTTGCTATTTAGCCCCCCCGCGGCCATCGGTGGACTGAGCCGCGGGCGGCCGCTTCGCGGCCGTTCGCTCGCCCTGCGAGCGAAGCGGATCGGTTCGTGGTCTTCAACCGGACGTAGTGCCCCCCGTCGGGGGGCTTCTTGGCCTCGCGGCCAACGGGATCGTTCGGTCGATCGGCTCTAGGCGTGATAACTTTGGCGCACGCAAATGACGACACCTGCGCCTGAGCTGTCCCCGGGAACCGTTATCGACGGCTACACGATCGGTGCGAAGGTCCGCGCCCGCTCCGGTGCGGCGACCTACGCCGCCAAGAATTCGAGCGGAGCCGACGTCCACTTCACCGCCTACGCGGAGGCCTGTTTTCCGACCGCGCTGATCCGCGAGCGTTGCCTTCGCGAGCTTCGCCAGCTGCAGGGCGTCGACGCCTCGCAGGTCGCCCGCGTGCTCGACTGCGGCAAGCTCGAGGAGGGTGGCATCTACGAGGTCGGTGAGGTCGTGATCGGCGACGCGCTGGCCGACGCTGGCCAGCTCAGCCGGCCGGAGGTTGGCGCGACGATGACTGCGATCGGCGACGCGTTGTTGGCCGCGCAGAAGGTCGGCGTCATCCATCGCAACCTCGGCGGCGGGGTTGTGTTCGCGACCGAGCGCGGCCTCAAGGTCACCGGCTTTGCGGTCGGTGAGCCGTATCCCGGCGGTGCGTTCGGGGCCATCGACACGATCGCGCCCGAGCAGGTCACCAACAAGGTCGTCGATCAACGCACGCTGATCTACAACCTCGCGGCGCTGACTCATCAGCTGCTCACCGGGCAGCCGCTGTTCGGCGGCAGCGTGGCGGAGAAGCTCGATCTGCACGCCAATCGCGAGGCCGCCAACGTCGACGCGCTGCTCAAGCGGGCGCTGAGCAAGGACCCGCGCATGCGGCCGATGATGCTCAAGCAGTTCGTCACCGAGCTCGGCAAGCTCTCGGACGGCGCGGCTCCGGCCCCGACTGCACCCAAGCCTTCGACGCGTGGTTGGACCATGTTCATGGAGGCGCAGGAGGCCGAGGTCGCACCGACGCCGAAGCCGGCCGCCGTTGCACCGGTGCCGGCTCCGAGCGCTCCGGCTCCGGCTCCGATCTCGCCTGCACCCGCTGCGCCCGCGCCCGCACCTTCGACGCGCGGCTGGACGATGTTCATGGAAGCGGAGGAGCCCGCGGCGGCGCAGGCTCCCGCTGCTGCTCCCGTCGCGCCTGCACCCGCGCCCGCGCCTGCACCCGCGGCGCCCGAGCCTGCGCCCGCAGCTGCTCCGAGCACGCGAGGTTGGACGATGTTCATGGAAGCGGAGGAACCGGCGAGCCCGGCCGCCGCACCGCCTGCGCCCGCGCCCGCGCCCGTGATGCCACCTCCAAGTCCGGCAGTCGCTGCGCCTGCGCCTGCGCCTGCTCCGAGCACGCGTGGCTGGACCATGTTCATGGAAGCGGAAGAGCCGGCCGCCGGAGCCCCGGCGGCTGCAGCTCCGGTCACGCCCCCGGCCACGCCGAGCACGATCGCACCCACTCCGGTCGCGCCCGCACCAGCACCTGCTGCGCCTGCACCCGCTCCGGCTGCAGCGAAGCCCTCCACGCGTGGTTGGACCATGTTCATGGAGGCTGAGGCGCCCGCGGCTCCCGAGCCTGCGGCCGCGCCCGAGCCTGCACCTGCTGCGCCGACGCCCGCAGGCCCAGCCCCGACCACGCGCGGCTGGACCATGTTCATGGAAGCGGAGGTGCCCGGCGAGCCTGCACCCGAGCCTGCGATCCCGCAGGACGACGACGAGGCCGGCGCTCCTTCGCAAGTCGGCGCCTCCGACTCCAAGGGCTGGACCGTGTTCATGGAGCGGCAGCCGATCCCGCCGCCGTCCAGCGAGCCTCCGGTCGCTGCTCCGCCGGTCGCCGAGCAGCCGGCCGTCTCGGGTCGCACCGTGATCATGAGCGACGTGGTCGAGCCCGAGCCGCCCGTGCGAGAGGTCAGCGCCCCGGTTGCGACGTCGGTGCCTGCGAGCCCGGCCGTCGAGGCGCGTCCCTATCAGCAACCCCACGCGCCGAGCGTGCCGCCGCCGATGGATCTGGACGAGCCGGCGAAGAGCAAGATGCCGCTCTACATCGGCCTCGGCGTGGGCGTGATCGTGCTGATCGTGATCCTGGCCGTCGCGTTCGGAAACTGAGCGCTCAGCGTCGCAGCTGACGGATCCAGCGTCCGACCCAGCGAAAGAACCCGATGACGAGCTCGAGCTCCGCCTCGAACAGCGCGCTCGAGCGCGTCATCGTCAACGCGCTCGAATCTCCGGCCGAGCCGGGCGGGCGGGCGTTCATGCGCTTGCGGTGCTCGAGCTCGCGTCGGGCTTCGTCGGCGTCACGCTGCTCGGCGATCGTGAGCCCGCAGCCCCGCACGAACGCGACCACGCCGGCCAGCTCGCCGGCGTCGAAGTAGGTCCCGCAGGTGAAGCACTCGTCGACGACCACGCCCGAGTAGCGGCCGAAGTTGCGGCGGTTCATTCGCTCGTCGCAGCGGGGGCACTTTCGGTAGATCACGACCTCGTCCATCGACATGGTCCGGCGTGGCACGGCCCCGGGATCGCGGTTGGTCGCCTGCGCCTTGGCCTCCGCGATGATCCGGTCGAGCGTGCGCTTGTCGACCCACGCGCCGCCGCAGTGCTGACAGCCGTGGATCTGCGGATCGCTGCCGCGGTAGCTGGACCCGGTGAGGCGCACGTCGAGGGGCCAGACCGCCATCGTGTGATCGCAGGCCGAGCAGCGCAGCTCGCTGTCATGCAGCGGCGGATCGGTCTCGCCCTGCGCCGCGCCGCAGCTTGGACAGAACCGGTCGCTGGCGGCGACCAAGCGCGCGCACTCGGGGCACGGCGTGGACGTGCGCGGGTCGGGCACGCCGAGCGGGACGCGTGCAGCACCACAGAAGTCGCAGCGTCCGGGGCCCGCGTGGCGCTGCGGTCCGCCGCACGCCGGGCAGTGGTAGGCCGGGGCGTGCACTCGATTGAGTGTAGCCGCTCGCCCGGCCACGCTGGTAGCATCGCCGCGATGATCGCCTACGAGGTCCTCGTCCAGACCATCGCCGATTGGAAAGCCGGCGTACGTCCCACCGCTCCCACGCCGCCGCAGCGGCCGTATGTCGGTGCTCCGCAGCAGGTCGAGGAGGTCTCGTCCGGCGTGGTCGATCTCGACGAGGAGGTCGGCTTCGCGCCCGAGGACGAAGAGGTGCAGTACGACTCGGGCTACGAGCAGCCGTACGACGAGCAGCCGTACGACGATCAAGAGCCGCGATACTAAATACGTACGGTCGGGCTATCGAGCGTCGAAGGACTGCGCGGATGCTCGCAAGAGCTGCTCGTGATCATCGGTCCATTGATCCGCGTGTAGCTCGTAGAACAGCGCGTAGCCGACCCGCCCACGGACGAGCGCCGTCAATAGCATGTAGCGGGTCGGGCCCGCCTCCTCTTGCGATCCACCGACCTCGATGACGGCCTGAGCACGACCTCGCTCTGGATCGCCGGAGGTCTCGATCCACAGCACTGACGCTTCGCGGATGTAACACTGACCGTTGGCGTCATCGCAGCCCGCGGGCGCGAGACTCCATTGCGGTCGATGAGCGAGGGCGAGCTCCAGCTCGGCCAATTGATCGAAGGGCTCGTCGGGGTGCTTGCGTTGATAGCGAACCAACTGCCCCTCCCACGGACCCGGGAGCTTTCGCTGTCGCTCGACCTTGGCCGCGGACTCCTCGAACTCGAAGGTCACGCTCGAGACGCCAAAGGGGTGGAGCGCACGCAGGTTGTCGGGCACGAGCAGCTCGATCTCGCCATCGAACACCGCGACCGGTCGCAGGCCGTCGATCGCCGCGGGGTCGATGGTCCGCTCCGGCCCCTGATGCTCGCGTGCAGGCGACTCGTGCTTGCGATCGTCGGCTACCGGCGACTCGGAGCCGGTGATCGGCAGCGTCGCGGACACCGGAACGCACGCGAGGATGAAGGGAAGCGCCGCCGTGGCCGCTCGAGTCATGGTCGCCACAACGAGCCTCGGCTTCAATCAGTCTGCGCGATGATCATTCGCCGAGCGCCGGGTCGGGAAGGATCGGATAGCTGCGCTCGAAGAACTCGCCGTCGCGGATGCCGGCCAGCTCGATGCTCGCAAGCGCGTCGAGACCCTCGAGCAGGTTGGTCAGCTGCTCCGGCGTCTCGAGCTTCGAGCCGTTCACCGACAAGATGATGTCGCCGATCTTCAGGTCGCAACCGGGCGCGCACAGCTCGGGATCGCCGGGCCACACGCGCGTGATGATCCAGCCCTCGAAGCGACCCTGCGGTGCGTAGGCTTCAGGCCCGAGCTGCGAGAGCAGGTACGGTGCGTTGCCGCCTCGGGTCGCGCGGACCAGCTCTTGCCGATAGATCACGCCGGGCGGGCGTGCAGGCTCGCTCGACGACGCCTCGGTGGGTTGCTCGTCGGTCGAGCCGCTCGCCTCCGGGCCCACGTCGGGCGCCTCGCCAGCGTCGTTGCGCGGCCGGCAGCCGAGAGCGAGGAGCACGATCAACGGCGCGAGCGGGCGAAGGCGCATTGGACTGACCTTCGACCCTCGCGCCATCACTCGCAAATTTTAGTCGGGAGCGGGGAGGCCATCGAGCCCGCTCCCGCGCGGCGGCTTGCTCGGGGTAATCGACGGCGTCTTCTTCTTTTCCTCGGTCGGCGTGGTCTTCTTCTTGGTCGACTTCTTCTTGGTCGTCGTGTCGCTCTTCGGCTCTTCCGCAGGCTCGTCGGCGGGCTTGGTGTCCTCCGCGGGCTTGGTGTCCTCGGCCGGCTTGGTGTCCTCGGCCGGCTTCTGCGGATCGGCAGGCGGCGTCGCGCCACCATCGGCGGGCGGGGTGACGGCGCCATCGGCAGGCGGCACTGCAGCGCCACCAGCAGCCGCGGGGTCGACCGGTGGCGTGGCAGCCGGATCGACCGGCGGCGTCTCGACCGGTGCAGCCGGCGGAGCGGCCTCGGCCACATCTTCTTCCTTGGTGTCGGCCGTGCTGGCGCTCGGCGTCGCGACCATGAAGAAAGCCGTCAGCGCACCGACCACCGCGACCACGATGCCGCCGATGATCCACGTGCTCGCGCCGCTGCTCTTGAGGTTGCTGTGCTGGCGATCATCGACGATCGCCACGCTCGCCAGGTTGGTGTCGTCGGCGAAGAAGGTCTTGTGACGCCCGCCCGAGCGCGCCTCCTCGGAGTGCTCGCCGCGAAACTCGTAGACGGTGCGACCGGCGTTGGCGAGCAGCTCGTCTTGGCGACCCGAAGGCTTGGCTGGCGCTGCTTGCTGCTGCTGGGCGTACTGCGGGTATTGAGCTTGCGGTTGCGCCTGCGGGTACTGACCGGGCTGGGCCTGCGGATACTGGCCGTATTGCGGCTGTTGGTGCTGCGAGCCCGGCAGCGCGACCGCGACGCCCGGTGGCCCGTAGGGTTGCGGAGCGCCGCCGTATTGCGGCGCGCCGTACTGCGGTTGCCCGCCGTATTGCGGCTGCCCGCCCTGAACCAAGGTCTGACCGCTCTGCGGCGCGTGGGGATTGTTGCCTGAATGGTTCACGACGGGTCCTCGGGCGCTTGCCCGCCAAGAGCATGCCACGCCCGCGGGCGCCCGGGCATGAAGGCTCGTTTGCGAGGCGGTTCGCGGTCCGCAGCCGAACACCGTAGAATCGGCGCAGAAAGCGGATGGACGCAGACAAACCGCGATTTCTGGTGCTCGAGGGCATCGACGGCAGCGGCACGACGACGCAGCGGACACGCGTGGCCGAGCGACTCCGCGCGCGGGGCCACGTCGTCCACGAGACCCGCGAGCCCTCCGACGGGCGGATCGGCAAGCTCACCCGCGAGTTGCTGGCGGTCGTGCCCGGACAACCACGCACGGTCGACGCGGCCGGGCTCGCGTTGTTGTTCGCGGCCGATCGGCTCGAGCACCTCGCCCGCGAGGTCGAGCCGGCGCTCGCCCGCGGCGAGCTGGTGCTGTGCGATCGCTACGTGGTCTCGTCGTGGGTCTACCAGTCGCTCGACTGCGAGCCCGCGTGGGTGCGCACGATCAATCGGTATGCACGCTGGCCCGATCTGACCTTCGTGTTCGAGCTCTCGGCCGAGCTCGCGCTCGCGCGCGTGGCCGCGCGACGGCAAGCCAGCGGCGAGCCGATCGAGCGCTTCGACGTGCCTGAGACCCAGCGGCGGCTGGCGGCCGGCTATGCGTCCGCGCTCGAGCTCGGGCTCGCCGGCATGGTTCGCGTCGACGCCAGCGCGAGCATCGACGCGGTCACCGAGGCGATCATGGCCCGCTGTGTTCAGGCCGGGCTCTGAGTGCGCGGTCGGTGGATGCGAGCCGCGATCCACCCGAGCACGCCGAGCCCCGCGAACATGCCGAGCAGTGTCAGCAACAGGCGCTGGCGCAGCGCCGCGCTCGAGTCTCCGCGCTGCTCTTCGAGCGCCGCGATCGCCTGACCCACGATCGCCGAGTCGGGATCGAGATCGCGGGCGGTGCCGAGCAGCATGGCCTTGCCGGCCGCGTCGACTTGCTCCGCGCGAGCCTCGAGCGTGAGCGCGTCGACGGTCAGCTCGCGCGCGCGGATCGGATCGGAGTCGGCCAGCAGCATCGCGCTCTTGCGCAGCAGCTGCGCGGCCCGGGCCTGATCGCCGCGGGCCTCGGCCTCGCTCGCGACCTCGACGTAGAAGGGCGCGACGAGATCGGGCTCGGGCGGCTCGGTGCCGTCGGTCAGCAGCGTGTCGAGCAGCGCAGCTCCGGTCGCTCGATCCTCGCTGGCCAGCGCCTGCACGACCAGCTGATCGCGCCGCGCGAGCCGACGCTCGTCGAGCCGCGCGACGTAGGCCCGAAACAGTCGCTCCGGCTGCTTCTCGCACTCGGCGTCGATCAATCCGCCGGGCAGCCACAGCGCGCACTCGGGCTCGAGCAGCTCGGGAGCCTCCTTGCTCAGCCGATCGCGGATCGCCAGGCGGGCGTGCTCGCGATAGCTCAGCTCGGCTCGCTGCGTGCTCGTCTGTCCGTTGAACAGGCGGATGGACTTGCGTCGCACCTGCGGCGCGGGCCCGCTGACGTACGCCTCGAAGGACTCCCGCGCGGCACGTCGCACGCCCGGCGCGTCGGCGTCGACCCAGTCGAGCAGCCGCGCCGCCGCTTCGCCCTCGCGCGTGAGCGCGAACGCAGCCAGCGTGTCGGCCAGCAAGCGACGATCATCGGACACCGCCTCGATCGCGCGCGTCGGGTGTAGGCGATCCATGCGGTCGAGGCAGTAGCGTGCATACGCGGCTCGGCGTGCCTCGACGGACTCCTCCTTCCACTCGGGCGCCGCGACCGACTCGCGCATCAAGTGGGGGATCGCCGGATCACCGATCGCATCGATCGCGCGTCCGACCTCGTCGCGGAACGTGCCCTCGTGCACATAGCCTGCGTCGAGCAGCGCGGCCACGACCTCGCCGACCTGCTGCGGCTCGCTGCGCGCGACGTTCGAGGCGGCACGCAGCAACCCGACGGTCAGCAGCGCGTCGCGATAGACGGTCCGCAGCGGCTTGGAGATGCGCTTGGTCTCGACGCCGAGAAGGTCCTCGAACCAGTCCTCGGACAGCCGCACGTTGTAGCCGTGGGCCTTTTTCCAGTGCAGGTCGAAGTGCCCGTAGCGGTTGGGCACGTCGCCGCCGATCAGCGCCAGCACCTGCACATACTCGCGCTTGGGTCGCTTGCGCTCGGCCAGCAACGTCGCGCGGATCTCCGACCACAACGCCGGATCGGCCTGCGCGAGGTTGCGGGTCAGCAAGCCGACCTCCTCGAGCGGTCCTTCACGCAGCGCCTGCAGCTGCGCGGTGAATTGCTCGACCGTGCGCGGA
>DATLLB010000746.1:0-4724 GCA_035538075.1 Enhygromyxa sp. | reverse complement strand
AGATAGCGCGGGTGTTAGGGTCATGGGGTCCGTGATGAACGACGACAATCCATACGGGCTCCCCCAGATGCCACCACCTCCGCCGCCCAACCCCTACGGTGGACAACAATGGGGCGCTCCGTCTGGGTCGCCGCCGGGCAGCGAGCGCCAGGCGACGAGCTCGCCGGGGCGCTCGTCGATGATCTCTGCGTCCCACTCGAAGATCTTCCCGCCGACGATCCGCAGCCGCCAGTGGGAGCGGCCGTCGCCGTGCGCCTCGACCGAGTCGAGATGCGCCATGAAGCGCGGAAAATTGTAGAAGTCGCGAACGAACGCGTAGACCTGCTCGATTGGGCGCAGAATCGTGACTGCGGCGGTGGCCGATCGCTGCCGGCCCTCGTCGTCGATCACCCCCGCGGCGCCACCGTACTCGGACTCGGTCGCACGCCGGGCCGTGTATGCGTCGAGCTCCTTGAAGCTCGAGATCAGAAAGACCATCACGCCGCCGCGCGCGACGTCGCTACGGCGTGAGCGGGGCCGCAGTTTGTCGCGCAAACGCGGATTGAAGCGTTGATCCTGGTGATTGCTGCGTGGCATCGTCCATTCCTCGGCGGTCCCACCGCTGCGGCGGCAGGGTGACGCGAGGCGTTCGTGCAACCGCCACGCCACGTCGGTTGACCCCAGCGACCCGGGATCGTCGTCCGCGTCAGGCCACGACCACTTTGGTGCCGGCGAGGTGATCGCGAAGGCAGCGGCGGTCCTCGCCGAAGATCATCAGGGCGTCGACCAGCGGCAGCACCGAGCCGATCACCAGCGCAATCCCGACGATGGTGAGCGCATGAAAGGCCCAGCTGCGCAGCAGCACCGCAGACACGAAATCGACGGGCGAGCCGTCGACCTTGACCACGCGGATGGCCAGCCACTTCTTGCCCAGCGTCTGGCCGGTGGTCGAGAGCAAGTACCACTGATAGGCGGCGAGGCCGATCCATCCCAGCACCGCGAGCGCGCCCGCAACCTCGTCGCCGAATGCTGCCCCGGGCACGCCGGCCAACATCATTGCGCCGAAGTACAAGGAGCCATCGAGCAGATGTGCACCGAGGCGCGCGCCCGGAGTTGCGAGCCGCTGCGCGTTGCCGAACGTCTGCGCCCACGCGGGGCCCGGCTCGTGATGGGTCGGCGGCGCGTAGGGGTTTTGCTGCCACGCGAACGGATTGGGCGGCGGCGGCCCAGACGGAGCGCCCCATTGTCCACCGTAGGGGTTGGGCGGCGGCGGAGGTGGTGGCATCTGGGGGAGCCCGTATGGATTGTCGTCGTTCATCACGGACCCCATGACCCTAACACCCGCGCTATCTGCTAGCATCCTGAATCCGCGGTGGGTGACGACGGTACGCATGAGCCGATGCCGGGCCTCCGGCCGCCGAGCATCGAACAAACCGTCGCCGGCGACGAGGACGAGCTCGAGCACGCGCCGCTGCGACGCGGCGCCTCGGTTGGTCGCTACGTGCTGTTGGATCAGGTGGGCGCGGGCGCGATGGGTGTGGTGTTCAGCGCTTACGATCCCGAGCTCGATCGCAAGCTCGCGCTCAAGGTCCTGCATCCCGGATCGAGCTCGCGCGAGGCCAAGGCCACGCGCAACCGCCTGCGTCGCGAGGCGCAGGCGCTCGCTCGCCTGACCCACCCGAACGTGGTCACGGTGCACGACGTCGGCACCCACCGGGGCCGCGTGTTCGTGGCCATGGAGTTCGTCGCGGGCAAGACCCTGCGGCAATGGCTGGCCGATTCGCGCAATCCGGCGACGATCGCCGCGATCATCAAGGTGTTCGCGGCGGCTGGGCGCGGGCTCGCGGCCGCGCACAAGGCCGGGCTCGTGCACCGCGACTTCAAGCCCGAGAACGTGCTGCTCGGCGACGACGGCACCGTGCGCGTGGTCGACTTCGGGCTCGCGCGGCGCTCCGAGGACGAGTCGCTGATCGACGGTGAGAGCCTCGACAACTCGGGCGCTGTCGCGCTCGAGGACGGCGAGTCGGAGCAACTGCACATTACCGCCGAGCGCTCGCTCGACATGTCGCTGACGCGCACGGGCGGGATGATGGGCACGCCCGCGTACATGGCCCCGGAGCAGCACCTCGGCGAGATCGCGACGCCGCGCAGCGATCAATTCGCGTTTTGTATTGCGCTGTGGGAGGCGCTCTACGGTCAGCGCCCGTTCCCCGGCCGCGACCTGCCGTCGCTCTCGCTCGCGGTGACCAGCGGACAGATCAGCGATCCGCCGAGCGATGGTCCATTCGCCAATCGTGTGCCCGCGCATGTTCACCGCGCGCTGCTGCAGGGGTTGAGCACGCAACCCGACCGTCGCTTCGCGAGCATGGAGGCGCTGGTCAGGGCGCTGATCCACGACCCTGGTCGACGACGGCGGCGCATTGTCACGATCGCCGCGCTCAACTTGCTTGGTGCGAGCGCGGTGTTCGGCGCGGGCATGTGGTTCGCCGATCGCTTCGCCGGATCCGAGAGCGAGCTCGCGGTCTGTGAGCCGGAGCGCGAGCTCGGCGGGATCTGGGACACACAGCGACAGGCGCAGCTGGCCGAGCGCTTCGCGTCGAGCACCGCACCATTCGCCGCCCACTCGGCGCGTACGCTCGATCGTCGGTTGCGGGGCTACACGCGGCAGTGGTTGGACGCGTGGGCCGAGACCTGCGAAGCCGAGCGAACGCTGGGCCCGAGCGAGGCGCTCGAGCTGCAGCGCGAGTGCCTCGAGCAGCGTCGACGCGAGCTGGTCGCGTTCACCGAGGTGCTGGTCGACGCCAAGGGTGCAGAGTTCGATCAGCGTGCCGAGTTTGCGGTGGCCGCAGCCGAAGGCTTGCCGCCGATCTCCACCTGCCGCGATCCCACGCGTCTGCGCGCCGATCCGCATCGCAACCCCGAGCAGCGCGAGCGAGTCGCGAGCTTGCAGACGCGGCTGAGCGAGGCGCGTGCGCTGGGCACCCTCGGGGATCCGAAGACCGGGCTCGCGCGCGCACAGCAGGTCGTCGCCGAGGCGCGCGAGCTCGACAGCCAGCGCATGCTGATCCGCGCGCTGCTGCTGGTCGCCAACCTCGAAAAGAGCGCCAACGAGAAGGACTCGGCCGCCGCCCACCTGCGCGAGGCCTATGCGATCGCCGAGCAGCAAGGAGAGGACTGGCTGCGCGCCGAGGCTGCGGTCGCGCTGATCGGCCTGCTCGGCTTCGATCTGCAGCGACCCGACGAGGCCGCGGTCTGGCAGCACGTGGCCGGATCGCTGCTCGATCGCATCGGCGATCCCGACGATCTGCGCGGCCAGTGGTGGTACCAGCTCGGCACCTTGCACGTGCGACAGAGCGAATTCGCCGAGGCCGAGCAGGCCCTCGATCGTGCGCTCGCGCTGCTCGAGGCGGTGCATGGCGAGAGCGCCCGCGAGATCGAGCCGACGTTGCTGCAGCTCGGCTCGGTCGCGCGCGAGCGTGGCGACTATGCGCGGGCCGTCGCCTATCACAGTCGCCTGCTCGAGCGGCGCAAGGCGGCGTACGGCCCCGATCACCCCGACGTCGCCGCCGTCTACGGGAGCCTCGGCACCGACGCCTACTTTCGCGGCGACTACGAAGAAGCCCGCGACTACTTCGGCGAGGCGCTGCGGATCGTCGGTGAGTGCTACGGCGAGGACAGCCCGGCCTACGCGTTCAAGCTCAACAATTATGCTGCGGTGCTCGAGCGGCTCGGCCAGCTCGATGAGGCCGAGGCCATTCACCGCCAGCTGCTGGCCACCAACATCGCGCGTTACGGCGGCCGCGACGTGCGGGTCACGACGTCGTACGAGAATCTCGGTTTGGTGCTGCTGTCGGCCAACCGCTTCGCCGAGGCGGCCGAGCAGTTTCGTGCGTCGCTCGACATTCGCGTCGAGCACCATGGTGACGATCACGCCGCCACGGCGACCTCCAAGCTAAATCTCGGCTATGCGCTGTTCCGCCTCGACGAGCGCGCGCAGGCGCGGGCGATGTACGAGCAGGCGCTCGCGACCTGGACCGCGAAGCTCGGCGAAGATCACCCGGATCTCGGGCTCGCGCACGGCAACCTCGGCGAGCTGGACTTTGCCGAAGGCAAGCTCGCCGATGCGCGGCTCCACTATGCGCGCGCGTTGGCCCTCACCTCGGCGGCGCTCGGCGAAGACGCTGCGGATCTCGGCTACTACCTGACCGGCCTCGCAAAGGTCGCGCTCGCCGAGGGCGATCACGACGAAGCGATCGAGCTGTGCGAGCGCGCGCTGGAGCTGCGCAACGGCACCTGGCTGCCGCCCGGCGATCTCGGCGAGACGCAGCTGACCTTGTCGCGGGCATTTGTCGCCCGGGGCCGATCGAGTGATCGCGCGCGGGCCAGGGATTTGGTCGCGCTCGCGATCGACGACATTCGCCGCGGCCCCGACGTCGGTCGATTGGCCGAGGCCCAGGCGTGGCTCGATTCGTTCAACGAGTGAGCCTGAGCGGCTCAGGACCGCACAACACCGGATTGGGGTGTTTGTCGGACCGGAGCTTGAACGTGAGCTTGTAGGTCCCGGCCGCGATCGCCTCATTGCACGGCCCCTCACCCTTGGGGCTGATCTCCGTGCTCACGATCGTGACGACCTCGCCCGGCGGTAGATCGATCACGATCGGCGGCCGCCCGCCCGCGCACATCCCCATCGCACAGGTGCGGTAGTAGTCATAATGAGACACTCGTGCGGTCTCGAAGCCCGAAAA
>DATLLB010000745.1:0-4342 GCA_035538075.1 Enhygromyxa sp. | reverse complement strand
TTCGGCAAGCACCCGGAGATCGCCGCTCGCGTGCAAGAGACCCTGCGCTCGCTCGGCTTCCAAGCCAAGGTCCTCGCGCTGACCGACGACGCCGAGGGCGACGCGCGGCTGATCGACGAGCTCCACACCGCCACCTACGATGGCGTCTCGATCGGCGGCTTCATCAACGGTCAGGATCCGATCCAGTTCCCGGCGAGCCCGGAGACGACTGCGTGGTTCAACCGCGTGCTCAACATCATCCACGAGCACGCACCCGCGACGACCAAGATCATCCTCGCGCGCGGGCCGGACGAGGTCGCGGCCTCGATCGAGCGTGTGCTCGGCAAAGCGCCCTAACGCGCGTGGGCGGACAACCACGCGTCGATCATGGCCAGATCGGTCTCGCCGCGCGCCAGGTAAGCCGAGCGGACCTGCTCGACGAGCGTCCGAGCGCGGTCGGGCTCGCCGAGCTCGACGAGCGTGTGGGCCAGCTGCCAGCGAATGTCGTCGAGCAACGCGTCCTCGCCGAGTTGCTCGTGGAGGGTCAATGCACGCTCGAGGTTGACCCGAGCCTGTTCGTGGAGGCCTGCGTCGTGCTGGACGGTCCCGAGCGCGTTGAGGCTCTTCGCGATCATCGGACTGTCGGGCCCGTGGGTCGCCTCGTGGATCGCGACGGCCCGCGCCAGGTCGCGCAGCGCTTCCTCGCGCCGATCGAGCTCGTTGAGCACCAGCCCGCGATTGAGCAAGCTGGCGGCGAACTGGATGCTCTCGGTGCCGTAGGTCGCCTCGTCGATCGCCAGCGCGCGGTCGAGCGGCGGCAGGGCCAGCTCGTACTGCTCGATCTCGAAGTGGATCGTGCCGATGTTGCTGAGCGTCGAGGCGAGCTTCGGGTGATCGGGGCCGAGGCGTAGCTGCTTGATCGCGAGGCTGCGCTCGAACCACACCAAGGCCTCGTCGAAGCGGCGGTCCAGCTGGCATGCGGCGCCGAGCAGGTTGAGCGTGGAGCCGACGCGCGGGTGCTGGGGGCCGAGCTTGGCCTCCTCGATCGCCGGCGCGCGCTTGCCTGCGGCTTCGGCCGCCGCGAGATCACCCTGGTTGATCAGCGCCCGCGCGAGCCCGTAGTGGGCCGTCGCGACCCGGATGTCCTCGGGGCCCAGCGCGTCCTCGAGCAGCGCGAGCGCCCGTCGCTGAGCGTCGATCGCCTCGTCGAAGCGCCCGGCGACGACCAGAACCTCGGCTTGACTGCCCAGCAGCGCGGCCTCGATCTCGCCGCCGGCCAGGCCTGCGCGATCGATGAACATGCTCCCGATGCTGGCCCAGCGCAGCGCGCCTTCGATGTCGCTCTCGACCACGCCGACGTGCTGAGTGAGCGTCGCTGCAATGCGAACCGCGAGCTCGTCGAGGCCGGCCGCGCCAGCCTCGAGGAACGCCTGCTCGAGCGCCTGGTGAGCGCGATCGAAGGCGCCTGCCTGAGCGGCGACCTGACCCAGGCGCGCCCGGACCTCGGGGACCAGCGCGCCGCCGAGCGACTCCACCTCGGCGAGCAGCGGCTCAGCCTCGTCGAGCGCGGCTTGATACTCGCCGGTTCGCTCGAGCATGGTCACGCGCTCGAGTCGGGCTCGCAGCGCGCGGGTCTGACTGCTGCTGGCCTCATCCGTGCGCAGCACGACGTGGTCGCTGATGCAGGGCGCCAGCGCAGGCAGCTCGAGCGCGGAGGTCAGCGCGTGCGGGACCATCTCGGGCTTGGCCAGCTCGAGGATCTCGACCAACGCCGCGAGCGACTGCTCGCGATCGTCGAAGCAAGCGCGGGCGTGATCGTGCCAGGTCGACGTTCGCGTGCCGGCGATCGTGGCGTCGATGCAGGCCCGCGTCCGCAAGCGGCTCCACTCGGCCGCGTACTCGTCGATCACCGCTCGCGTTCGCGCCCACGTGGCCTCGGCGTCGCCGACCCCGGTCGCGCGCATGGCCGCGTCGATGGCCTCGGCCCGGGCCGCGCTCCAGCTCGCTTCGAGCTCGCGGCCCTCGGCCTCGCAGCTGGCGAGCGCGCTGTCGTCCGCGGCCTGACGGCGCGCCTGCTCGTAGGCGGCCCCGCCGAGCAAGAGCCCGAGCAGTCCGACCCCAGCCAGCAGCTTGCGTCGTCGTCGAGTTGGATCGCGATCGAGGGCAGCGAGCAGCGCGTCCATCGAAGGCCAGCGCTTCTCCGGATCGTTGGCCAACCCGCGCTCCACCACCTCGCGCAGCCAGCCCGGCACCTTGCTGTTCTTCGGCGGCTCGCGACGGCGGCCCTGCACGACCGCGAGCGCATAGCTGGCGAACGACTTGCGCTCGAACGGCAGCTCGCCGTAGAGGCCCAGCCACAGCGACACGCAGAAGCTGAACTGATCGGTGCGCGCGTCGGTCGGCTGCCCGCGCAGCTGCTCGGGCGCCATGTAGCCCGGCGTACCGAGCACCGCGCCGGCTCGGGTCAATTGCGAGTCGAGCGGACGAGCCGAGGGCGGCGTCGACTCGCCGTCCGCTGCGGCGGCCTGCGTCACGTCGAACTCGAGCCCGAGCTCGCCGACCTCGACCGCTCGCGCGAGCCCGAAGTCGACCACCTTGACCACCAGCTCGGCCGAGCTGGCGCCCAGCAGCACGTTGTGCGGCTTGAAGTCGCGGTGCACGAGCTTGGCCGCGTGCGCGGCCGCGAGTCCGGCTCCGGCGGCTCGAAACACGCGGACGACCTCGCGGTGGTCGCGAGCTTCGGCGCGCAGCCAGGCGTCGAGGCTCTGACCTTCGACGTACTCCATGGCCAGATAGAGCGAGCCCTGATGCTCGCCGACGTCGTAGATCTGGACCACGTTCGGGTGCGAGAGCCGAGCCAAGCCCTGCGCTTCACGTTGCGCTCGGGTGGTCTCGATCGATCCCGCTTTGAGCTGCAGCTTGATCGCGACCTTGCGATCGAGCTCCTCGTCGTAGGCGAGCAGGACCACGCCCATGCCTCCGGCACCGAGCTTGCGAAGGATCGCGAAGCGGCCGATTCGGGTCGGTAGGGCGCGAGGCTCGGGCGCGGCGATCGGCAGCGTCTCGCCCAGCAGCGGCGACGCCTCCGTCTCGTCGAGTGCGCTCGGACCCACCGACCGAAGGGTGCCACAACCAAATCATGCACGGGGGCTCGGCAGCAGCGGCGAGCCGCGGCCGTGCGACAGCAACCAAAGCCGCGCCAGCGCCCGCGTGGCCGCGACATACATGGCCCGCTTCGCTTCATTGGTGTCGGGATAGTTCGCCGCGGTCGCGTCCGGCACGATCACATAGTCGAACTCCAGGCCCTTGACCTCGTCGACACAAGTCACGCTGATGCCGGGCCCAAAGCGAAAGTCGCCGTCGACCACCAGCCGACAATCGACGCCCTTGCTCAGCAGCCCGAACATGCGCCGGGCCGAGGATGCGAACCGGCAGACCACGGCGACGCTGGCGAGCCGATCGCGGTTGCGGATCGCCTGCAGGCTCGCGATCAACAAGCTGACCAGCTCGAGCTCGTGCGCAGCCCCGCTGATGCGCAGGGCAGGATCGGCGAGCGCCTCCCCGCTCGGCGGCCCGGTGAACAAGCTGCGGGCAAACGCCTCCACGGTCGGCGGGCAGCGGTAGCTCTCCCGCAAGACCACGCGCTCGCACAGCGACGCGACGCCGAGCTCGGCGGTGACCTCGGGCCAGCTGGTGAACACGATGGTCTCGTCGACCTGCTGGTTCTCGTCGCCAGCGATCGTGATCGAGCCACCCTCGGCGCGCGCGCGGCCGATCACGGCCAGCTCGATCGGCGCGAACTCCTGGGCCTCGTCGACGACGATGTGATCGTAGCGGGCCAGCGCGGCGTGGCTGGTCGCGTCCTTGCCGGTGCGCAGGCGCTGGAGCTCGAACAAGACCGCAAAGTCCTCGACGTCGATGGTCTCGGCGTCGTGCAGCGGGGTGCCGGAGTCGATCGCCAGGCCATCGACGGTGCGCAGGCGCTCGGCGTCGACATGCTCGAGCGCATGCTCGGTGGTCGGCGAGTACTGGACCTTGGTGTGGGCGATGACCTGGTCGATCATGCGCGGCGTCAGAGCGCCGCTCGATTGCGCCGCGACGCGCTCGAGCAGCTCGCGATCGCCGAACAGATGCAGCAGCTGATCGGCCGTGCGCGTGACCTCTTCATCGCGGTAGCCGGCCTCGACCTCGCGCATCGCCGCGGTGCCGCCGATGATCTCCGGCAGCACGTGACGCAGGGCCGGGTGGCGCTTGATCCTGGCGACGGCGATCGGAGCCATCTCTCTGTCGCGCTCGGGCAAGTCGGTGAACACCCGGCGCGCCTGCTTGGCGATCCACGAGTGGAAGGTCCGGACCTCGACGT
>DATLLB010000744.1:0-4355 GCA_035538075.1 Enhygromyxa sp. | reverse complement strand
GCCAACGACGGTCGTCGGGCGCTCGAGCTCGCGCGCAGCTTCGATCCGCAGCTGGCCATCGTCGATCTCGGCATGCCGGTGATGGACGGCTATCAAGTCGCGCAGGCGCTCTCGCGCACGCCCGATCGGCCCTTTCTGATCGCGGTCACGGGCTACGGTCAGGAGCACGACCGCGAGCGCTCGCGGGCCGCGGGCTTCGATCGCCACCTGATCAAGCCGGTCGCCGCGGCCCAGCTGTTCGCGTACATCGACGAGGCGCTCGCGGTCTGACGAGGCGCTGGCGGCGGCTTGCGATCGCGCGGTCGACGGTGCGCTCGCCGCCTCGGCGTCATTCGTGCGAATCGTGCATTTGCGCAGTCGCCCGAAAATGGCACTCCGTTCGCGCGCGAGCCATTGCGCGACGGTGCTAGCTTCGAATGTGGGACTGAATTGCCATGGAGTATCAGACGCTCAATCAGCTGTACCAGGCTGGAGTCGCGAATATGCGAAACCGCAGCCTCGGGGCGCTCTACATGTCAATTCACGGTGCCGCGAGCGAGACCACGCTGCGTCGCAATTCCGCGGCGCTGGCCCGCCAGGCGTTTCGGCCCCACGCCGTGCGTGATTCCAGCAAGCGCAGCATCGTCGGCAATTTCCTCAACTATGTCACGCCCACGCCGATCATGGTCGCGCCGTGGGGCGGGCACCAGGTCATCCATGACTCGGCCGAGATCGGCACCGCAATCGGGGCTGGCGATAATTTCATGGCGCTGTCGACCGCCAGCAACCGCTGGCCCAAGCAGGTCATCGAGGTCAGCGACGGCCCGCGCATCTTCCAGCTCTATCTGTATGCCGGCGGCGCCTGGCTCGATCACCTGATCGAGCAAATCATCGATCTCGGGTTCATGGGCATCGTGCTCACGGTCGACACGCAGGTGGTCAGCCGCCGCGATCGCTCGCTCGAGGTGCCGATCCCGAGCAACCTCAATTTCTCCTATCCGCTGATCGACGCCGCGTTCAACGACCCGACCTTCGATCCGGGCCTGCCGTTGTTCGCCTCGACCGACTGGGCGCAGGTCAACGCGATCCAGGCGAAGATCGCCGGGCGCGTGCCGTTCGGGCTCAAGGGCATCATGACCGCCGAGGACGCGCTGCGGGCCAAGCAGGAGGGCATCGACTTCATCTGGGTGTCCAACCACGGCGGCCGCCAGCTCGACTACGCGCAAGCGACGATCGACGTGCTCCCGGAGATCGTGCGGGCGGTCAAGCCCGGTGGCCAGGGCGGGCCCACGGCCGAGTGGCCACACTTCCCGAGCGGCTGGACCCACGATCACATGGCCAGGCCGCAGATCGTGATCGACAGCGGCTTTCGGCGTGGCACCGACGTGCTCCAGGCGCTCGCGCTCGGAGCCGACATGGTCGCGATGGGCAAGGCCTTTCAGCTCGGGCTCGCGGCCGCGGGCGAGGCCGGCGTGGCTGCGGCCTTCGAGCTGTTGGCCGCCGAGATCGACTCGAACCTGGCGCTGATTGGCCACCGCAACGTCTACGATCTGACGCCGCAGGACATCGTGCGCGTGGACTATCCGGTCGAGCGCGAATCGGCGGATCGCGAGATTCCAGAGCTGAGGCTCTGAGCCGAAAGCGAGGGACAATGCAGTTCTTGCTCGACAAGCTCGACAAACACCAGGTCGAACCCGACGGCGTGGAGATCTACAGCAACGTCGCCGGCGAGCAGACCGTCATCGTCGACCGCGGCTTGAATCGTGCGGTGATTCGCATGCGCGGCCGCGAGGCGGTGTTGATTCGCAATGCCCACGGGCATTGGGTGCCGCAGAACAACGACTGGGCCGCGCTCGCGTTGGTGCTGGGCGCACCGGCCTTGGCGCTGGCGCCGTTTGGTTTCTAAAAATCGTGGATGTGCCCCCGACG
Organism: Enhygromyxa sp.; assembly: GCA_035538075.1. GTDB lineage: Bacteria > Myxococcota_A > Polyangia > Nannocystales > Nannocystaceae > Plesiocystis. Next base: position 2,447 of record DATLLB010000744.1, on the reverse strand, counting down.
TTGACCGTGCGTGGTGGTATCGTGCAGGACTTGAACCTGCGCCGTTCGGTTGGCGTCCGAATGCTCTTCCTTTTGAGCTAACGAATCGACGTCTCCGCCCTCATGGGGCTCATCCTGGTCGCTGTATTAGCTGACGGTCGCAGTCGTGCAAGTCGAATGTGCAGATTAAAAACCAGCCCCAGCCTCGTCGCGCGCGGTCACGCGCGCGCAGCTTCGTGCACGGCTCGGCGATGAAAAATAGGTGCTCGCACCCACATCGATCGAGGGGCTCGTTGGGCGACGACAATTTTCGTTGACGTCGAGCGCTGGCTCACGATAACGACGACACAGCCTCTATGTAGGTGAGTGAGGGTACACGTGAGCACCATGACGCGCCTGAGCCTGTTCACCCTGTCGTCCGCGCTGTGTCTGAGCGTGGCCTGTGCGTCCGAGACTGGCCGCGAGCAAGTCCCCTACGATGGTTCTTTCGAGGGCGGCGACGACGATGACGATGACGAGGACGGGGAGAGCCAGCCCGAGCAACCGCCCCAGGAGCTCGCGGCGATGTTCGAGGCCGCGGCCGAGGAGTTCGATGTCCCTTCGATCATCCTGAGCTCGGTTGCGCACGTCGAGACCGGCTGGCAGATGGTCCAGGGGACCGTCGAGTTCGACGGTCAGCCGATCGCCACCGGAATCATGGCTCTGCGCGGCGAGAATCTGCAGGAGGGGGCGACGCTGGCCGAGGTCTCCTTGGCCGAGGCCTCGAGCGATCCACTCGCCAACATTCGGGCTGGCGCCGCGCTGCTCTCGGCGCTCGCCGACGAGCTCGGCGTCACTGATCGGCAAAACATCGGCGCGTGGGCGCCGGTGCTGGCCGAGTACAGCGGAATCGAGGATCAGGAGGGCCGCGACGCCTATGTCAATGACGAGGTGCTCGAGATCGCGTTAGGCTCGGTCGGGCTCGAGCCCGGCGATCTCGGTGAGCTCGACCGTGGCGGGGGGACGCCCAAAATGTTGGCGGCCGGGCCCGATTATGCAGGCTCCGTCTGGCGGCCCTCGCCGAACCACAGCAGCAGGCCGGCCGGCAGCGCGGGCACGCCGTCGATGGTCATCATTCACACGTGCGAGGGCTCGTACAGCGGCTGCTGGAGCTGGCTGAAGAACTCGGACTCCGGCGTCAGCGCCCACTACGTGGTCAACAACACCGGCTCCGAGATCACGCAGTTGGTCGAGGAGAGCCGCAAGGCCTGGCACATTGGCGCGTCCTACAATTGCTCGCTCAACAACAGCGTCGATTGCGGCAAGAACGGGTCGAGCAGCAACAACTTCACGATCGGCATCGAGCACGCCGGGTATGCGAATCAGGCCAACTGGGACGGCGACCTGATCGATGCGTCGGCCGAGTTGGTGTGTGACATCACCAAGGATCGCAACATCGTGCGCGACAAGTACCATATCGTCGCGCACGGGCAGCTGCAGCCTTACAACCGCATCGACCCGGGCCCGAATTGGCCCTGGAACGACTACATCGCGTTGATTCAGGATTACTGCGGCGAGGGCGAGCCGGAGCCTGAGCCCGAGCCCGAGCCCGAGCCAGAACCCGAGCCTGAGCCGGAACCGGAGCCGGAACCCGAGCCTGAGCCCGAACCGGAGCCGGAGCCCGTTTCCGTCGACATCATCATCGATAGCAACGACGCGCTCAACGGCGCCAACGCTTCGATGTATGTCTCGGCGAATTGGACCTCGGCGAGCGGACCCAGCGATTGGGAGACCGGCTACTGGTGGCGCTCGACCCAGGCGGTCTCCGACGCGGCCGAGTTTGCGTTCTACCTCGAGGCGCCCGCGACCTTGACCGTCGAGGCCTGGTGGACGCAGGGGACCAACCGCTCCACGTCGGCGCCGTACATGATCTACAACGCGTCCAACCAGTTGCTCGCGACCGTCAACGTCAATCAGACCCAGGGCGGCGGGCAGTGGAATGCGCTGGGGACCTTCGACTTCCAAGCAGGCTGGAACTTCGTCGACCTCTCGGCCTGGGCGCCCGCGGGCAAAGTGGTGATCGCCGACGCGGTCCGCGTTCACTCGCCGTGAGCCGCTGCGCTGCTTGTTTGTTGGCAGTGCTCGCGGCGTTCGGCTGCCGGCGAGCGCCAGAGCGGGCGGTGGCAACCGCCGAGCCTGCCGTGTGTGGGCGCCTAGTGTTCGTCGAATCCGACGAGCACGGGCGCGCGCGCGTGCGCATGATCGCCGCTGGCGGTGGTCCGAGCACATCGCTGGCGGCTCCGGTCGACCCGCAGGCGTCGATCTACCCGGCGGCGACCAGCCCCGACGATCGCCGCATGTTGCTGTTGAGCTCGCGCGAGCTCAACAGCAACATGCGGCGACGTCGGGGCTGGTCGCAGCCGGGTAGATCGACGCCTGCGGGTCGACCGGAGCCGCCAGCGAAGTGCTCGGACCACCGCCAGCGGCGA
>DATLLB010000743.1:0-25601 GCA_035538075.1 Enhygromyxa sp. | reverse complement strand
CGCAGCCGGCTGGCGCCGACGGGGTGGGCGATGAATGGCTCGGGGCGATCGACGACGTGGATCTCCAGCGCGACGTCCCAGCGCGGCGGCGTGTTGGTCCAGTCCAGCAGCACTTGGTCATCGACCAGCCCCTCGCGCAGGCGCTCGAGCCCGGCAGCGTCGAGCGAGCCGAGCCGATAGCGCGAGTCGACCTTCACGACCTCGACGCGCTCGATGTTCGCGACGTGCTCGAGCAGCGCAGCCGCGGTGTTCTCGAGCGTCGCGAGCGGCGTGGGCTCGGTCTCGGTCTCGCTCGGCTGCGGCTCGGCTGGCGCGGGCTTGCTGGGCGGGCCATCGCCGGAGTCGGCCGGCGGCACCGAGCGCACGCATCCGAGCACGACCGCTGCGATCAGGCAGAGGCGCGCGTCAGTCATAGCGCAGGTGTCCCATCTCGTCGCGCTGGAGGCCGAGCGCGTCCTCGTACCACTTCAGCATCGTCGAATAGATCGATTGATCGACGTACATGTAATTCTTCGAGCCGATGCTGTGCAGGTTGGCGCCGGCTCCGGGCGGGGCGCCGTACACCGGGAGGCCGACGGCGTCGCCGAGCCGCCGCATGTAGGAGTCGTCGATGATCTGGGTGCGGAAGTACTCCTCGATCTCCTCCTGCGTCATCGAGTAGCTGTCGCCGTCGACCTGGAAGTCGAGCTTCTGGTCGCGGGGCTTCTTGGCCTTGCGGGCCTTGGCCGCGGAGCGGGCCATGGTCTTGTACAAGGTCACGGCCAGACAGCCCCAGACCTTCAGGGTCGCGTCGCTGGTGAACGCGGCCTGAAAATGCGCGACGTCGGGCATGTTGTCGATCGTGAAGTCCTTGTGGCGGCCGTCCTTGTCGCCGGGATCGCGCAGGTGCTCGTCGGCGTCGCCGTAGTTGTAGGGCGAGGCCTGGGTGGTGTTGACGAGAATCGGTCCGCCGTCCCACGCATGCGAGAAGATGTGGAATCCAACCAGCGTGCCGGGATACTGGCGACCGAGATCGATGATGTAGTCGTAGACGTGGGTGATCGAGATCGCGTCGTCGTCGTGACGCTTCTGCGCGTTGGCGGCGTCGCTGTAGCGGCCGGTGTGGGTCGCGACCGTGCCCTGGAGAACGCGATCGATCTCGTGCCAGCCGGTCTGGCCCTTGATCCAGCGGATCCGCTTGCCGCTCTTGAAGTCGTAGAGCACCACGATTGTGTGATCGTGGATGCGCTTGGTGATCGCCACGTTCTTGCTGACCTTGTCGGGCGCCGCGATGTGGTTGGTCTTGCCCTCGTAGAGGTCGTCGCGCATGGTCAGGGCGTACTGGGTGTTGTCGGCGCCACCCGAGTAGTCCCAGCCGGCGACCAGCACGAACTCCGCGTGCTTCTTGGTCAGCGCGAGCGTCACGGTGATCAACACCGGGCTGGTCGCGTCGCCCTCGATCGCGCGCGTGCGCGAGACGGTGATGCACTTGGGCGTGGGCTTGACGAACTTGAAGCTGCGCTCGCCCTTGGTCTCGGTCAGCTCGCCGTTGAACGCGAGCACCGGGTGGTCGGGCAGCTCGACGCGGAGCTGGTAGGCGCCTGGGGTGGTGGCCGAGACGTCCACGCTCATCCCCCGGGCGGGATCGTTGGCGAAGGTCTCGGCGAGCCGCGCTTGGTCGTCGATCAGTCGAGCGCCGTCGACGGTCAGATCCGCGTTGTGCTCGTCGATCGCCCGGATCACCACGTAAGTCTTCACGCTCGGTCCTCCTGGTCGACGCGAAAGGCCGCGAGGCGCTCGCGGTGGCGCTGCTGCACGGCCGGGAGCTCGTCGGTCTCGATCGCACCGCCGGGCACGTCGGCGCCCTCGTCACCGCCCTCGGGCTCGGTAATTGGCAAGCTCGCGAATGCGATTGGCGTGACGTCCGCCTCGGCGTCGCCGATGCCATCGATGAAGGGATCCAGGTCGGCGTCGGCGAACAAGCGGACGGGCTCGCCCTCGGCCGACTCGTAGTCGAGCGAGTAGCTCACGCCCTTGGCGATGCCGTGGAAGTGAAAGCGGACATGGTCGCCGTCGTGGCTGGCTTCCGAGAAGCGCTGGCGCAGATCGTAGGGGCCGCCGTAGAGCCGCAGCGCGGCGTCGTCGGCCACGAGGTTGGGTTTGTCGAGCGCGAGCGCGAGCTCGAAGCACGGACCATCGACGACGTGCGGACCGCGGCCCGGATCGATCGGTGTCCAACGGTAGGCGCCCGGCTCGTAGATGCTCTTGCCGGGCGGATCGTCGCCGCCGATCGGATCGGGCAGCTCGTCGGGATGAAAGACCAGCGCCTCGACGCGCCGGTTCTCGCGGCACACGGGCGGACGATCGAGCCCGTCGTTGGGCCAGTGCTCGCCGCAGCCGAGGATCGGCGGATCGGTGAATTGCAGCGGCTCGCGTAGGCTCGGCAGCTCGTCGCGGCTGCGCCCGAGTCGAGCGACGAGATCGTGCTCGTAGACGTCGAAGAAGGCCTGCCAGTCGGCGAGCTCGAACGCGTCGCCACGCCCGGCCGCGCCGCCGAACTCGTGCTCGTAGCGGGCCCGGAAGGCGTCGCGTCCGGTCGCGGTCGCCGGCCCGTCGTCGTTGTCGACCACGCCGGGATCGCAGGGCCAGCCGAAGCGCTGCGCGACCCAGCGCAGCACCTCCTGACCGTCGGCGACCTCGGCGTGCTCGTGGCTGTGCGAGGCCCAGCCGTCACGATCGCCGGCGAGGAATTTCTGCACGTTGTCGGCGCGGCGTTCGGACAGCGCGAGGTTGTGGTCAGCCGATCCGGCGGCGTCGGTGTGCCCGGCGATCAATACCTGGCGTGGCTCTCCGAGCTGCTCGAGGTGGGCGAGCAGCCCGGCCGCGAGCGCGATTCCGTCGGCGTGATCGCCCTGGGTCTCGGCCTCGCTCGACGGGCCCGGCAGCATCACCTCGCGATCGGTCGAGAAATTGAAGTCGCCGAGCGCGAGCACTCCGACGGTCGGCGGGACGATCACGAACTCGTCCGCGTCGTTGTAGGTCTCGTCGTGGTGGAGCTCGACCTCGATTGGGGACAGCGAGGGCGACGCGATCTCGCCTTGCTGCGGCCCGGCCTCGATCGTGCCGTCCCACGCGAAGGTGTGGCTGCCGTCGCTGGTCTCGCTCGCGCCGAGGGCTCGCTCGAGCAGCAGCTCGCCTGCGTACTCGGCCGAGCGCAGGCGCAGCGTCACCGACTGGCCGGCGAGCTCGCGGACCAGATAGACGATCTCGATCGGACCGCGCCGCGGCGCGAGCTCGGGCGGGCACTCGGTGATCAGCAGCGACTTGTCGGACAGCTCGAGCTCGTCGTTCGCCTGCGGGGCGACTGGCGGGGGCGCGGGCGGGGTTGCGATGTGCGGTCGTGCGTCGACGCGCGGCTGCTCTCGCGGCTCGCGTAGCAAGACCAGCTCACCGCGAGCGAGCGCTCGCTCGACCCGCTCGTGCAGCTGCGCCGGATGAACGCTGCGCTGGGTGTGACCGAGCTCGGCGAGCAAGCGCTCGACCTGCTGCCGGCCCTCGGGTGAGCGCAGCAGCACGCCGAGCAACTGCCTGACGCGGGCCGGCGACCGCTCGCTCGCGCTCGCTGGCGTGGCGGCACGTCGGGGACCCAGCTGCCACGACGCGCCGTCGAAGCTGAAGCGGCAACAGGGTCCGTGGCGATGAGGACCGTGCATCGGGCAACGATACGACAAGAGCCCGAAGGGCGATCGTGTGGGTGGGGGCCCCTGGACGGGCGTGTACCGGCCAGGGGGCGGGCCGGCGACGGCCCGCCATCAAGATTAGTAGCGCAGCGGCGCGGTCGCGATCCCGCTGACCTTGGCGAAACCGCCCTCGCTGATCCACAAGTCGAGGTGCTTGGCTCGCATGATCGGGAACGGGTGGGTGCGGAAGATCGTGATCAGCAGCTTGTAGACGCGATCGAGGTTGGACACGTCGCGGTCCTCGTAGGCCCGGATCTGCTGGAGGAACGCGGCCTGGTCCATGTCGGAGTTCAGGCTCTCGGCCCCGCCGGCGAGCTTCATGAAGGTTCGGATCGCGACCTGGGGATCCTGCACGGCCAGCAGCGCGGCGCGATCGGCCGAGAGCTCGGCCTTGCGGTACCAGTCGAGCAGCGGCAGCGCCAGCGCGGAGCCGAGCAGCGAGCCGAGCCCGAGCGTCACCTTGCCGAACATCTCGATCAGCACGGCGAGGTTCTCGGCGACCAGGGTGTAGAGCACGTGCTCGCACTTGATGTGGCCGAGCTCGTGGCAGATCACGAACATCTTCTCTTGCTCGTCGAGCAGGTTGAGCAGCGACGACGTGATCACGATGAAGGGCTTGGTGTGGCCGTAGGTGTACGCGTTGTAGGCCGGGTCGAGCGCGACGTAGAGCTCGGGCTTGGGCACGTCGAGGATCTTGCAGCCCCACTCGAGATAGCGGTTGAGCTTGGGAAACATCCGCTCGCTCACGCGCACGTTGTCGGCGACGTTCTGCAGGTAATAGACGCGCTCGAAGCTGTACTCGATGATCTTGGCGATCAGCGTGTCGAAGCCGGGCACGGCCTTGAGCGCAGCCGTGGCCTTGATGTCCCACGGGTGCATGAAGTCGTTGGCGGTCAGCCCCGGGTAGGTCTTGAGCTGCGGCATGCTTATTTGGTCTCGGGATTGCTCTCGAGCTTGGCGATCGCGTCGCGCAGGCCGTCGAGCAGATCGTCGCGCATGTCCTCGGGGATCGCATGACCGACGCCCGCGTAGACGTTGAGCTCGACCGCGTAGCCGGACTTCTGCAGGTTGCGGACGGCGGCCTCGGTCGGCTCGATCTTCACGGCTACGTCGGCGTCACCGTGGAACGCGACGATCGGCGGCGACTGCTTGGCGTCGGCTTCGGGCTTGGGCCACAGCGGCGGCTGGCTGCCGCCGACCGGGAACGCGGCCGAGAACAGCTCGCCGTGGTGCACGGCCAGGGTGAACGAGAGCATGCCGCCTTGCGAGAAGCCGGTGACGATCGGCTTGCCCTTGGTCGGGCGCTGCTCGGTCAGCGCGGCGATCGCTGGCGCGAGCGCGTCGGCGGCTCGCTCGATCCCCGCGGCCAGGGCCTCGACGTCGGTGTCGCGGGCGCGGATCGGGAACCATGACCAGCCCGGCTCGTAGGGATCGAGCGCGCGCGGGAGGATCACTCGCGCCGGACGATCGAAGCTCGCGAGCAACATCGAGAAGCCCTCGGGCGAGTCGCCGAGTCCGTGGATGGCGATGATCATCGGCAGCTCGGCGTTCGCATCGGCGCCACCGGTGACCAGCTCGAGGTAGTGGACGCCGGCGACCTGCGGGAGCGCGGGCGTTGGCTCCACGGGCTTGGCCGCGGGCGCAGGGCGGGGCTCGACCGGGACCGGGGCCTTGTTCGGCTCGGCGACCGTCGGCTCGGAGGTCCGCGGCTCGCAGGCGACGAGCGTAAAGAGGGCCAGGGCTGGCAGCAGCCGGCGAGCACGACTCGAGTCGACCGCGTGAAGCGAGCCCAGCGTTCGCATGCGAGGGCGAGTGTACCTGGCGGGCTCGCGCAGTCACCGGGGGCTCTGCTACCGTCAGGCTCGGATGTGGGGAGCCTCGACCAGCCGCGTCGTGGTGGCGCTGTCGTTATTGTCGGTCGCGGCGTGCGGGCCGGGGCGGCTGCCCGATCTCGGCTTTGGCACTGCGGCCGACGGCGCGAGCGAGACGGCGGCGTCGACCGATCCATCCACGGGTCCGGGTGACGACGACGAGCCCACGACCGCGACCACCGTGGGCGACGACGAGAGCGTGGGTGAGGAGCAGCCGGGCGACGGCGACGGCGACGAGCCGACCACCGACGACAGCTCGAGCACGCTCACGACCAGCGGCGACGGTGATGGTGACGGCGAGGCTGAAGGCGAAGGCGAGGGCGAGAACGAAGGCGAAGGCGAGAACGAAGGCGAGGGCGACGGCGATGAAGGCGACGACACCTGGGGCATCCCGCCCGACGTGACCAACGAGCCGTGCGAGCCGCTCACGCAAGACTGCTTCCCCACCCACAAGTGCGTGCCGTTTGCGACCCAGCCGAACAGCAACTTCCTCGACGCCAACAAGTGCATGCCGATCCTCGGCGATCAGCAGTGGGGTCAGCCGTGCGTGCTGAGCAGCTTTCAAGAAGGGCAGGACGACTGCGACGGCGACGGCTTTTGCTGGAACCTCGAGTGGGTGCAGGGGCAGCTGCACGGCACCTGCGTACCGTTTTGCGTGGGCACGCCGCAGAACCTGATGTGCCCGCTCGGCTGGGGCTGCTCGTTCTCGGGCGCGGTGTCGCTGTGCAACAAGCAGTGCGATCCGCTCGCGCAGGACTGCCCCAACTTTTTTGGCTGCTATTGGGGCGGCAACAATTTCCAGTGCCTGCTCACGTCGACGCCGGCCGGCCCCAATCAGACCTGTGAGAAGGTCGCCGAGTGCATGCCCGGGCTCGCGTGCGTGAACAAGGCGCTGGTGCCCGGCTGCGTCGGCAACGACATCAATTGCTGCACGCCGTGGTGCAGCCTGTCCGCGCCCGACTGCGCGCCGCAGTTCGAGTGCGTGGCGTTCTTCGATGATCCCGAGGCGCCGCCGTGGCTCGCGAACATCGGCGTGTGCATACAGTGACGGCGCAGCGCCGCCATGGTATTTGGCGGCCGAAATGCGACGAGTTTGCGTGTTTTGCGGTTCGGCCGAAGGCGCGCGCCCAGAGTACGCGCTCGCGGCTCGGCAGCTGGCCGAGGTGCTCGCGAGTCGCCAGCTCGGGCTGGTCTACGGAGGCGGTCACGTCGGGCTGATGGGGATCTTGGCCGACGCTGCGCTCGCGGCTGGTTGCGAGGTCATCGGCGTGATCCCGGAGGCGCTGCATCAGCGCGAGTTCGGCCATGAAGGTCTGACCACGCTGCACGTGGTCGGCTTCTGGGAGCCGCTGATCGCGATGGTCGATCGGATGGTCGATCAAGGCTTCATTCAGACCGAGTATCGACGGATGTTGTGCGTCGAGGACGAGCCGACTCGGCTGCTCGATCGCATGAGCCAGTGGCGGCCGCCGGCCGTGCCGAAATGGCTGCGCGCGGGCGAGACGTAGGAGCCGGCTCCTAGCTTGCACGGTCGGCGAGCGCGGACTAGAAGGGATTCGTGCAGCCGCTCGACAGCTCCGAGGAACCGATCGTCGTCCAGAAGTACGGCGGCTCATCCGTCGCCGACGTCGACAAGATCAGGCGGGTCGCCGCGCGGATCGTGGAGACCCGAAAACAGGGCAAGCGCATGGTCGTGGTGGTCTCGGCGATGGGCAAGACGACCGACCAGCTGCTCTCGCTCGCGCGCGAGCTGTCGCCGTCGCCGTCGCGCCGCGAGCTCGACATGCTGCTGTCCTGCGGCGAGCGCATCTCGATGGCGCTGGTGTCGATGGCGGTCGGCGAGCTCGGCTGCGAGTCGATCTCGCTGACCGGCTCGCAGTGCGGAATCATCACCAACGATCGCCACTCGGGCGCGCGCATCATCGAGGTCCGACCGATCCGCGTGCAGGACGAGCTCGACAAGGGCCGCATCGTGATCGTCGCCGGCTTTCAGGGCGTCTCGTACAAGCGCGAGGTGACCACGCTCGGTCGCGGCGGCTCCGACACCACCGCGGTCGCGCTCGCGGCAGCGCTGGGCGCCGAGTACTGCGAGATCTGTTCGGACGTCGACGGGGTCTACACCGCCGATCCGCGGGTGGTGAGCGCCGCGCGGATGCTGCAGGCCATCTCCTGCGACGAGATGCTCGAGCTCGCCGAGCACGGCGCCAAGGTGCTGCACTCGGGCTGCGTCGAGATTGCACGGCGCACGGGCATCGCCCTGTATGCGCGAGCGACCGCGCAGATTGGCGGAGGCACGCGCATCGATCTGGCCGGCGCGGGCGAGAACGTCGACGCGGTCGGTGTGACCGGACAAAAGCAGCTGGTCCGCGTGCGCGCGGAGGGGCCGGGCTGTGTCGATCGAGTGCTCGCTGCGACCTCGGCCGCCCGCGTGCCTGCGCTGCACTTGGACACCGACATGGAGTCGGCGGATTTGTGGTTTGGGCTCGCCGACGTGCCCGACTGGCCGAGCATCCGCGAGCGCTTCCGGACCGACCTCGACATCTTCGAGGGCGTCGGCGCGGTGACGGTGGTCGGCGACGGGATCGGTGGCAACCCGCTGAAGCTCCAGCGAGCCCGCAACGTGGCCCGAGACGCGGGCGTGGAGATCGTCGCGATGAGCACCTCGCCGCTGCGGGTCAGCTTGTTTTGCAGCGAGGGCGAGGTCGACTCGCTGGTTCGGGCGCTGCACTACGAATTCATCGAGAAGGTTCATGAGGGCTGATCTCTCGCGTCGAACCGCGGTAGAGTCGGCGCCATCATGCGTCTGAACCAAGTCCTCGCGATCGAGAGCGACCTCAAGAAGCGGGTCTACTCGGAGCTGACCGAGCTCGACAAGGCCTGCCGCAAGGCCGAGCTGCTCAACGGGTTCATCTCGACCTACGAGCCGTTGGCCGAGGACGGCGAGCGCTTCCCGCCCGAGGAGAAGCGCGTGCAGTACAACGCCCGCGAGGTGCTGCAGACGATCCACAAGAGCCTGTCGGAGCTGTTCGACACCGAGGCGACCAAGGACTTCGCCAACTGCGAGACCAAGGCCGACATCGTGGTCGATGGCAACAAGCTGATGGTCGACGTGCCGACCACGTTCTTGTTGTTCCTCGAGAAGCAGCTCAAGGATCTCGGGACCATGGTCGAGCGCATCGTCGAGCTCGACACCGCCGAGAGCTGGCGCAACGACGAGAACGATCGCGGCATGCATGTCAGCGCGCCGAGCAAGCGCCACCGCACCAAGAAGGTGCAGAAGGGCATCGTCTTGTACCCGGCGACCAGACGCAGCTGATCACCGACGATCAGATCGTCGGCTACGTGACGACCGTGAAGCGCTCGGGGGCGATCCCCCGCGAGCTCAAGCGCAACTTGCTGCGGCGCATCGAGAAGCTGACCAACGCGGTCAAGAGCGCGCGCGAAGAGGCCAACACCCGCGAGGTGGTGCGACGCGACGCCTCGCCTTTGCTCGACTACGTGTTTGCCGAGCTCTGACCATCATCAGGAGGCACGCAGATTTCCCCAAGGGAGCCAAGCTCAAGCTCATCGTCCTCGTGACACTCGCCAACGACGTGGGGGTTCGAATCCCTCTCCCGACATTCATCTACGTCGGGATGGCGGAAGGGTAGACGCCGGTGCAACAACCCGCACGCAATGCGGGGTACCGGTCGGCGGCGAGACGTAAAGCTCAATCTTGCTCCCAAGCTCAGTAGCCGGGGCTCCGATCATCTCTACTTCCATCCTCTCGCGCCCGAGATCCGGGATCATACCCCGGCGCGCCCGTTCACTCGTGGGTGCGTGGTCTAATGGGATGACGCGGGCAATCACAGTTCGGGGATGGAGACTGCCGTTGATCGGAAAAACCTCGGTGCCGGTGCGGAGAGCATCGGTTCCAGGCCCCGGCGGTGAGGCTACATTCCGCCGGGGCCGTCCTTTCCTTCGGTGATAACCTTGGCTTGGTGCTGCGCCCTGGCCGGTCTGTCGCCCAAGTCGTGTTGGCGGTCGCGCTCGCGTGCGGGTGCGTGCGCGAGTCGGATTCCGTTCCGATAGCGGCGCACGAGCCCGAGGGGCCGACGCCTGCGGTGGCGATCGATGTGAAGCTGGAGGTGAGCGCGAAGACGCGGGTCGACGTGGGGGACGAGCTCTCGATCGAGCTGCGCGTTCGCAACGACTCGAATCACCCGGTAACGCTGGTGCGGCCGATCTACGGCTCGTGGGAGCTGGCGCGGCATCCTCGTTACGAGCTGGTGTGGACGGACGCGCAAGGGCAAGCGATCCCCGATCCGCTCGGGTTTGCGCCGGGGCTCGAGTGCGGGACGATCGATCCGGTCACCGCCCACGATCTCGTGTCGGTCGAGCCGGGCGCGACGGCGGCGTTGGCCAACGGGCCGGGGGCGCGGACCAATCACGTGGTGCTGGCGAGCGCGCGACCGGGTCGCTACTCGCTGCAGGTCCGCTATCTCGCGCAGTGGATCGAGGGGGCGACGGAGCTGCAGATCCTGTCGGAGCCGGTCGCGGTCGAGATCGTGGGTGGCGACCTGGCGATGTGGAGCTGTCGCGCGGAGCAGGTCGCGGCGGCGGCCGATCACGAGTGGGTGAGCGTCTCGCCGGTCGGCGTCATACCGACCGAGGGCGGGTTTTGGCTGCTGGTCTCCAACTACCACCACCGCGTGATCAACCACGAGACGAAGCACGCCGGCGAGGTGTGGGCGCAGCGGCTGGGCGACGATCTGCGGCTGGTCGGCGATCGCCAGCGGGTCCTGCGGGCCGAGGAGGAGCTCGGGTGGATCAGCGTCGCCGAGCATGACGCGGGGCTCACGTTGATCGCGACGCCCGGGCCCGTCGGCGGTCGGCGGATCGAGGCGTGGTCGGTCGCGCTGGACGAGGGCAAAGTGACCACGGGCGAGGCCAAGCTCGTGCAGGCGGGGCCGGGCAATCCCTACGTCACGCGCGTGGTGGCGCGGGGCGATCGCGTGGCGATCCTGCACCACGGATCCGACGCGGACGAGGGCGCGCTGATGCTGAGCTTCGTCGATCGCTCGGGTGCCTCGCTCGGTCCGGCGCGCAGGCTCGCGGCGATGGCCACCAGCTTCGAGCTGCTGCCGGTCGAGGGCGACGAGCTCGCGGCGATCTGGCTGACGCGCGGCGACTTCGAGGGCGGGGTGCTGCAGCGCCTCGACGCGAACGGCGAGCCGCTCGGGCCGGAGGTCCGCTTCGCGCTCGATCCCTCGTACTCGATCGCGGGCGCGCAGCTCGACATTCCGATCGTCGATCCCAACGCTGATCCCAAGCAGCCGGCGCCGACTCCCACGCTCGCGCTCGCGTGGATCGACTCGAGCGTGAACGGGCAGAGTCGGGCCGACACGATGGGCATCTACACGGGTCGCTTCTCGGCGGTCGACGGTCAGCCGCTGAAGGAGCCGCGCTCGCTCTCGTTCGAGAGCCGCACCGACGCGCGCTTCGGCGACGTCGCGTGGCATGGCGAGCATGTCGGCGTCGCCGAGCTGCAGGGGTCGACGCTGGACTTTGGCATCGGCGCGCTACGATCGGCGCGGCTGTCGAGCACGGCCGCGGGGACCGTGACGGTGACCGTGATCCCCGACGGCTTCGTCACGCTGTGGACGGATCGCCGGCACGACGACTCGAAGGCATGCGCAACGCTCGAGGACTGCGTGACCGAGGTTCATGGCGCGCGCTTCAACCCCGAGGGCGGGACCCGGGCGGTCGCGCGACGGTTGACCGCGCTTGCGCGGCCCAAGCCCTTCGTGCCCTCGGCCTTCGACTGGCAGAAGCACTGTCCGTGAGTCACGGCAGCGCGATGCGATGGTGCTCGCGCACGATCGTGTACTCGCGCGTGTCCTCGTCGCAGTCGTAGCCGGGGATGTACTCGGGCTCCCAGATCCGGGCGTGATCGGACTTGGTGACGATCAGCTCGCCATGCACGAACGTGGCGTCGAACCGCTCCCACGCGCCGCAGACATGGCTGGTGTGGGCGATGGCGTTGCCCGACCAGAGCGGCTCGAGCCCGCTCGCGTCGGCGACCACGATCAGCACGAGCGAGTCGGTGAAGTGGATGTCCTCGCCGAGCCGACAGCTGAGCCATAGCTCGAGCAGCTTGCGACCGTCGTCGTCGCGGGCGAGCTCGGTCAGCGAGGCTCCGATGACCTCATACTCGTGGTTGCACGAGCCGGACCACTCGCGCACGAGCGTGTGGCCGGTGTTGCGATCGGTGAGCGTGACCTTGGTGGATTGCTCGCGCAGGCGGAGATCGAGCCGATAGCGGAGCTCGTCGTGCTCGAGCGCAAAGCGGGCGCTCGTCGCCGTCCGACGCAGCTCCTTGTCGAAGATGGGCGCTGGCGCGGCGACAGGCTGCCAGCGCATGGGCTTCGGTGCGGGCTCGGGCTCGGGTTCGGGCGCGGGCGTGGGCTCGGGCGGAGCGACGGCGGGCGCCTGCTCGATCGGCTCGCTGCGCTCGACCACCGCAGTTCGATCGAGCTGCTCGATCTCGCCCGAGTGGCAGCCCAGCGTGAACATACCGAGCAGCGCCCAAACGCGAGTTCGCACGAGCGTCACGACGCCGATCCCGAGCCGGTAGATTCCCGCGCTCGCGCCAACCACTGCAGGTACGCGTCGAGCATCGCGTCATCGACCGCCGGACAGCGCAGCCCGAGCTCGCGCAGCTCGTCACGCGTGCGAGCGCTGGCCCAATCACCCATGCCGAGCGCCCGGTGGTCGGCGGGAAGGTACGAGAGCAACGGCAGCAGGGCGTTGCTCGCGAGCCCGCGCGTCCGCCCAACACTCACCAGCGCCGCACGAAACTCCGCGTACGCAGCCGGGCGCACGCGCATTCCAGCGCGGCGCAGAGTCTCGCCGAGCGCTCGGTAGCTCGGCGATTGCTCGCGGTTGACCAGGTGGTGGGTGCGGCCGATCGCCTGGCTGCGCCGCGAGAGCGCGACGATGGCCGCGCTGACGAAGTCGACGGGGCTCATGTCGAGCACCGCGTCGAGCTCGAGGTGCAAGCCCAGCTGCATGCAGCCCAGCAGATAGCGCGAATTGAAGTCGTCGAGGTTGGCGTGACCGCGGGTGCTGTGGCAGGCGATCATGCCGGGCCGGTATATCGCCACGGGCAGACCGAGCGCGCCCGCGCGGCGGACCAGCTGCTCGGCGACCCACTTGCTCAGGCCGTAGCCCGAGCCGGCTAGCGCCTGCGACTCGGGCATCATGGAAGTCTCGTCGCCGCCGATCGCCGCGGTGCTGATCGTCGATACGAAGTGGAAGGCCTTGCGTCGGGCGCTCGCAGCCAGGCGCAGCAGCTCGACGGTTCCGAGCACGTTGGCGGCGCGGAGCTGGCTGTACAGCCTGATCCAGTTGACCTCCGCGGCCGCGTGCAGGATGGCGTCGACCGTGTGGGCCAGCTGTGTCCATTGTTCATCGTGCAGGCCGAGCGCGGGCGCGGTGAGGTCACCAACCACCACTCGCACGCGCTCGGTCCACTCGTCGATCCATGCGACTTCGGCTGCGGCCAGGTGCGCGCGCAGACGCTGCTCGGCTTCGGCGGCCGACCGTGCGCGGATCAGACAGGTGACGGTCGCGTTCGTGTTGGTCAGCAACGCCTCGAGCAGGCCGCGGCCGAGAAACCCGGTGGCGCCGGTGAGCAGCACGTGGCGGGCGTCGTGCAGATGTTCGGCAACCGGACAGGCCGCATCGAAGGGCAGGGGAGTGCGCAGGTCGGCGCGGGCCTGCTGGTGCACGCGAGCGTCCAGCTGCTCGTCGTCGATCCGTCGCGCGAAGTCTTCGAGCGAGGACGCAGCAAACCACGCGCCCAGCGGGATCTCGCGCTGCAGTCGCTCCTGCAGCAGCGCGACCAGCTGCACGCCGGCCAGCGAGTCGATCGCCAGCGTGGCGAGCTCGGCATCGGCCGCGACCTCGCCAAACAACGCGCTCGCCGAGCTCGCGACCGCGTCGAGCAGCGAGCGCTCGCGGAGCTGGCGATGCAGCTGCTCGAGCACGTCGTGGTAGTGGCGTTCGATCGCGCGGCGGTTGGGCTTGTTGCTCGACGTGAGCAGCCCGGCCTCGGCGGTCATCGGGTTCGGATCCAGATGGACGGCGGCCGGGATCTCGAGCTCGCGCAGCCCCTCGCGCGCGCCCACGGCCCGCAGCGCCTGCAGAACCACCGCGGTCGCGGCGTCGCCATGCTCGCGCAGGACCACGGGGTTGGGCACGACGATCGCGACCACGCACGCCGCGAGCGGGTGCGCGTGGACATGGATTTGATCGACCAGCGGGCACGCGAGCAGGGTCGCCTCGATTCGCTCGGGCACCACGAACTCGCCCTGCGCCAGCTTGGTCACGTGATCGCGGCGACCGATGATCTGGATCGTGCCGTTGGCGTTGCGCTGGCCGATGTCGCCAGTGCGAAAGTAGCCGTCGCTGTCGAAGCGCTGCTCGTGGTCGGGGGACAGATAGCCGGCGATCATGTACGGGGTGCGGACGCAGATCTCTCCTCGCGGCGGCCGATCGCTCGTGAAGTAGCCGAGCTCGGGCACATCGACGAGCCTGACGTCGACGTTCGGTGCGATCACGCCGTCGACCGCGATGGTCCCGACCTCGGTGGTGCCGTAGCCCTCGATCATCCAGCAGCCGGCGAACAGCCTGCGCAGGAACTCGAGCAGCGCGGGGCTCGGCTGCGCGCTGCCGACGAACGCGGCCTGCAGGCGCGGGCCGAAGATGGCCCGCAGCGAGGCCAGCACCTCGGCTTCGATGCGCTCGAGCTCGGCCGCGTCGGCGCTCGGGTGGTTGCGGCGACGCTCGGCCAGCAGCGCGTGGTACTGCGTGCGCAGCAGATCGAACACCCGCGGCACGGCATTGAAGAAGGTCGGCTGCAGCAGCGCGACGTCCTCGAACAAGCGTGAAGGCTCGCCGCTCGCAAAGCCGATCTGACCGCCGTTGTGGATCAGCGTGTGCACGCCCATGCGCTCGCTGAGGTGGCTGAGCGGCTGATAGGAGAGGTGGATGGCCGGCTGCACGACGTCGTAGCCGGAGACCATCGCGTTGAAGGCGTCGTGGCTGCGCATCGCCCCCTTCGGCGCGCCGGTGCTGCCGCTGGTGTAGAGCACCGTGTACAGCTCCTGCCCGCTGCGACGCGCAAACGGCCGCGGAGCCCCCTCGGCGCCGCGGCGCTCGAGCTCGGTCAGGCGCACGTGGGTGAGGTGGTCGACCTCGTGGTGGTGCTCGGCCGGCTGCTCGTGGGCCAACGCGGTCATCTCCACGATCACGCGCACGCAGGCGCACTCGCGGGCGAGCGCCACGAACTTTGCGACGTGGCCCGGGCTGCAGACGATCGTGTGGATTTGACACTGCTGTATGATGTGCCGCCAGTTGGTGGCGCTGTCGGTGTCCGCGAGCGGCACGACGACGTAGTTGCGTGCGATGCATGCAATGTCGGCGATCGCCCACTCTGCGCGGCCGCTGGCGCAGATGCCCACGAACGTGCGCTCGCCCGCGCGGCCAAGCTCGAGCGCGCGCGCGAGGCCGGCAGCCAGCTGCATCGACCGCGTCCAGACCTCGCGATAGCTGACCCAGCGCTGGTACCCGCCGAGCTGGCCGTGCACGCGCTCGCGGTGGCAGAACAGCGGGCGATCGGCGAACAGCGTGAAGCTGCGGGCGAGGTTGCCGAGCAGCGAGGTCTCGGCCAGCGGCGCGGCCTCGATCTCGACGGCCGCGAGTGCGAGCGCGACCGTCTCGCCCGCGGGCGCGCGCAGGTCGATCCGCACGAAGCGACCGACCGCGTCGATCTCGATCGTCTGCACGGAGCCGTCGAGCGTGAGCTCGGTCGACCAGCACGACGCGATCGTGCCGTCGGGCGCGTAGTTGGTGAACACGAGCAGCCGTGCGACGCCGGCCAGCGGCTCGGGGCTCTGCACGCGGACGCGCTCGATGAAGTGCGCTGCGCCGGTGTCGAGCTCCCACCACGGCTGCCGCTCGGCGCGGGTCGGCGTCATCCACCGGGTCATCGACGTGAACGGGTTGATCGGTCCGCCCGCGCTCGACTGGCGGGTGCGACGATCGAACGCGACGTCGAGCAGGGGCACGCGCGCGCACATCGGCAGCGGCTCGTGACGAGTGAACTGCTCCGGCTCGAGCGGCGACACCCGGATCGTCCGCAGCGACTCGTCGACCAAGTACGCGACCGGATGCTCGGACGACAGGACCGCGCGCGTGGTCGTGAGCGCGCCCTCGAAGTGGACCTCGACGAACCAACCCGATCGCCAGCGGTGGTGACGATTGCGGACCGCGAGCCGCAGCCAGATCCGCTCGGCTCGCTCGAGCGGCACGTCGCCGACGAGCTCGGCCTCGTCGCCATCGATCGGACGCAGCACTACCCGCAGCGCGTCGCGGAAGTCTTCGCGGGTCGCGACCTCGATGCCCTTGCGCAGCAGCAGCCCGACCAACCACGCACGCGGCGGGGTCCGGCTAGCGATCGCTGAGTCGCCCATCCGCACGAGCGTACGAGCAAGGAGGGCGTCCAGCGAAGCCGAGACGAAGATCCCACCGGGCAGAATCGATCGCCCCGAGCGAGCGAAGCGAGCGGGCGCGTGCACGCGAGCAAGAAGGCGTCCAGCGAAGCCGAGACGAAGACCCCACCGGGGGTCACCACGTGCGACCCAGAGTCGCCCGCCCCGAGCGAGCGAAGCGAGCGGGCAGGCACCGACACGCCCACGGGGGGCTAGGCAGCAACCTTGCGAACGCCAAGGCTCACGCGGCGCAGCAGCAGATCGATCGCGAGCAGCGGCAGCAACAGCCAAAGCAGCACCAACGGCCACAGCGACTTGGTCCGCGTGCGACCGTCGGCGTCGCCGGGCACGGTCACGACCTCGTCGATCGGCCCGTGCGTGGTCCCGCGCGCGACCAGCCCGGCCAGCCACTCGCCGTTGGGCTCGAGCGTCTGCGGCGAGAGCTCGGCGGGGTAGGGCACGCTGACGTGCGAGACCGCCTCGGCGGCGAGCCGCGGCGGACTCTGGCTGTCGTCGAACAAGCGGGCCTTGAGCAGGCGCTGGCCGGCCTCGATGTCGCGGACGACGGCCTCGTAGCGACCCGGGGCCGAGAGCTCGAGCGTGACCTCGCGCGAACGACCGTTGTCGACGACCTGCCCGTCGGGGCCCTTCTCTTCCGGGATCGAGGGATCGATGACCTCGACCACACCGCTGAGCTCGTTGGCGAAGCCCTCGGGCGACTCGACGTCGACGACCACGCGCCATGCTCCCGGATCGGCGGCGGGGCTGACCTTGATCTCGGCGCCGCCCATCATGCCTGCGCCCTGCCGCATGGTGTCGCGGGCCAGCTGCGACCACAGCCGCGGGAACCCGCCCCAACCGATCCACGCGGCCGCCCAGCGCGGCTGTGCGTCGCTCGCGAACGCAGCCACGCGTCCGAGCCCCCGACGCCCGCGGACCAGCAGCGGATCGCCGAGGTGCGTGCGCAGGATGACCTCCGACTGCGGCTTGGGCTTGACCGGCACGATGCCGGTCAGACCGGGCGCGGCGTCGAAGTTGATGCCGCGCAGCAGCTGCACGGGCTTGGCCACGCGCGGGTACAGGCGCAGCTCCTTGATCGCGTTGCGCTTGGCCTCCTGGGTGTCGCGCGAGAAGATCCGCGGCACGTCGGTCCCATCCTCCGAGAAGAAGTAGCGGCCGCGGCCGCGCTCGGCCACGCGGATCAGGAAGTCCTTGCCGGCCCCTTCACCGACGCCAACCGCCGAGACCGTGATGTCGGCCTCACGCATGTCGCCGAGCAGCGCGCTGACGCCATTCTCGGGCGACTCGCCGTCCGACAGCAGGATCACGTGCTTGACGATCGCCTTCGAGCCGGCCAGCTGCAGGTACGCTTCCCGCAACGCCGGCATCGCGTTGGTGCCACCGCCGGCGGTCAGGCGGCTGATCGCCGACGAGATGCGCAGACGGTTGGCGGCCGGCTGCAGGCGCACGAGCACCTGCGGGGCGCTGTCGAACGCGACCACGCCGATCTCGTCGGTCGGGTCGAGCGTTCGCGCGGTCACCCGCGCCGCTTCCTTGACGAGGTCGAGCCGATCCTCCGACGACATCGAGCCCGACTTGTCGATCACCAGCACCAGCGCCATGGTCGGCTGCTCGCGCTGCCGCTCGCCCGAGTACTTGACCGGCAGGATCTCCTCGATCGTGCTCCCGCCCCAGCCGCCGACGCCGAAGCTGTTCTCGCCGCCGACCATGATGAAGCCGCCGCCGAGGTCCTTCACGTACTTGACCAGCGCGGCCTGCTGATTCGCACCGATCGCGCGCGAGGGCACGTCGGAGAGGATCACCAGGTCGTACTTGCGCAGCCCCTCGGCGCTCTGCGGCAGCTCCGAGGCCGGGACCGTGTCGATCGAGAGGTGGTTGGAGCTCAGCGCCCGCGAGAGCGCGGCGGTCGGATCGGCGCCGACGACCAGCACGCGCGGGCGGCCGATCACCTCGCCGACCACCGCGGCCTTGTCGTTGAGCTCGCTGCGGTTCTCCTGCTTGGGGATCGTCGAGGTGTCGAGCCGCGCCTCGAACAGCACCGGGCCCGGATCGGTCACGCGCGCGGCCAGCTTGACCTGCTGACGACCGGGTCGCAGCTCGATCTCGCGACTCTTCTCCATCGCGTTGGGCTCGCCGTTCTTGTCGAGCGAGAGCCGGACCGTGCCGGCCTTGGTCGCGACGATGTCGACCGCGACCTCGAAGCTCTGGCTGACACGCAGCTCCTTGGGGAGGTGCACGGCCTCGATCAGCACGTCGCCGCGGATCTCGGCCGGGAAGCTGCGGGTGTGGACATCGACGCCGCGATCCTCGAGATCGAAGATCGCCTGGCCGAGGCCCTCGCGCTCGGCCAGGTCGCCGGTCGCGTCGGTGACCAGCACCACCCGGCCCTCGGTGTCGGGGTCGAGCAGCGCCTCGGCCAGGCGCAGCGCCGAGGCGTGATCGGACGCGAGCGGATTCTCGGCGTCGCGCTCGATCGTCAGGTCGTCGGGCGTGACGTCGTCGAGCTCGCGCACGTGCGCTCGGCCGGCGTAGGTCACCAGGCGCACGCGCGTCCGATCCTCGCGCTCGAGCCCCGCAGCCTCTTCGTCGGCCGCCAGCGTCATCGCCTCGCGGACCAGCTGCTCGGCGCCGTCGAGCTGCGCAGGGTCGATGCTCTCCGAGGTGTCGACCACGAACACGACCGTCTTGCCGCGGATCGGCGACTGCAAGCTCGGCTGGCTGAGCGCCAGCGCGACCGCCATCAGCACCAGCAGGCGCATCAGCACCTGCAGCACCACTTGATACCAGCGCACGTCGACCAGCGTGCGCGTCGCCATCACGATCAAGAACGGCAGGATCGCCGTGGGCATCAGCCACAGCGCGTGCGGGCGCGAGATCACGAGCCGGTTGTCGCCCGACTCGCTGAGCAGCTCGGCAAGCCACAGCGGCAGGTCGAGCTCCAACGCGCCGCGCAGCGGGATCAGGCCGAGCAGGATCCGCGCGGCCAGCAGACCGGCGAGCAAGGCGATGAGCGGCAAGGCCAGCGGATGCCGCAGCAGCTCGTTGGTCTTCTTGCCGACCTTGCTCTTCGGCTCGCGCTTGACCTTCTTGCCCTTCGGACGCGGGCCCACGCCGGAGGTCATCGACGCGGCTGCGC
This sequence comes from Enhygromyxa sp., assembly GCA_035538075.1. GTDB lineage: Bacteria > Myxococcota_A > Polyangia > Nannocystales > Nannocystaceae > Plesiocystis. The sequence continues at coordinate 6,319 of DATLLB010000743.1, read as the reverse complement.
CGGGGGAGATCGGCATGACGCCGCTCGGCTGTTGGCCGGGCCTCTTGTCGCTCATACCGTCTTCCTCCGGTGGTACGTCGCCCACTCGATCGCGATGATCGCCACCGCGATCAGCATGATCAGCGTCCACAGCGGGCCTTCGGACAGCGGCGCGGGCTCGGGTGGATCACCCGCGGCGTTGGCCTCCGGGACCGCCTGCTCGTCGAGCTGTGAAGCCAGGTTCGACGCCGCAGCGTTGGCCTGGTTGACGGCGACTTCGACCATGGTCCCCTCGGCGTCGCCGTCTTTCACCTCGATCGCATAGACCCCGGGCACCAGCGCGCGGATGCGGAAGCGACCGTCCTGCGCGCGCACTCGCAGCGGCGCGGGCACCTGATCATCCTCGAGATCGGGATCCGGCGGCGTGACCTCGAGCAGCGTCACGTCCTCGCCGGGGATGCCGAAGTCGGCCAGCGCCAGCTCGCGGCTGGCCCCGATCGGCACCGCGGCCACGAACCCGGCCTCGCGCATGCCGAAGTAGTCGACCGCGTTGGCGACCATCAGCGGGAACGCGGTGCGCAGCGCGAGATCGGACTGCCGCGGATCGAAGCCGATCAGCAGCAGGCCATGCTCGCCCTCGCGCAGGACCACGACCGGCTCGCCGAGGTGGCTGACCAGCGCGACGTCGCCGGGGACCGTGTCGAAGCTGGTCCCGCGGTGCATGTTGACGTCCTTGAACACGACGCCGTCGAGCAGCACGTGATCCTTCTTCTGCTCGGACAGGCGCGGGCTCTTGAGCTCGCGCAGCTTGGCGATCGGCACCGGCGCGCCCTCGTTCCGGTGCGGATCGAAGATCACCAGGTTGGTCGTCGGCAGCGGATCGGGCAGCGGCAGCGCGCCGACGTCGTAGAAGACCACGTCGGCGGTCTCGATCTCGGGCGCCGCAGCGCTGCCTTCGGCGGCGGCCAGCGTGGTCAGCCGCACGTAGTCGTCGAGGGTCAGCAGCGCCGCTTCCAAGAACAGGTTGGTGCCGTCGGTGACGAGCACGACCTCCATCGGATCGAGCGGCGGGATCACGGCGTAGGCCCGATCGTCGATCGCAGGGCCGAGCGCCTTGGCGCTCGCCTCATCGCCTTCGAGCGGGACCAGCTCGGCGATCAGCCGCTCGCGCGCAGCCTCGAGCTTGGGCAGCACCTCGCGCAGGCGCTGGCCGGCGGCGAGCTCGAGCTTCTTGCCGCCGACCGGCAGACCGTCGGCCGTCACGCGCAGCTCGAACTGGGCGGCCTGGGTGCCGAGGTTCTGGACCTCGACGAGCACCTCGACCTTGTCGCGGTTGCTCGGGTAGCGACGGGCGGCGAACGCCGTGATCGCGACGTTGCCGACCTCGTGCTCGGCCCCGAGCGTGAGCACCTCGCAGACCGCCTCGCCCTCGCGCTGCGAGAGCTCAGTGCACCGACGGATCGCGTCGACGCCCGCGACGTCCAGCGCACCGTCGGTCAGGATCAGGATTCGCGGCGTCGAGTTGCCCGCGAGCACGTTGCGCGCCAGCGACAGCGCGCGCGACAGATCAGCCTCACCCGGCCCGACCGCGACACCTTCATCGATCGCCCGCAGCAGCGTGGAGGTCTCGCCGGTGATCGGGGCCGGGACCGAGACCTCGCTGCCGGCCGCGATGATGACCGCGCGATCGGCCGGACCGAGCGCCTCGATCTCCGCACGCGCCCGCTCGAGCGCGAGACTCAGCCGCGTGTTGCCTTCATCGTCCGCATCCGCGGCCATGCTCGCGGACGTATCGATCACGATCGCCGTCGTCGCCGGCTCGCGCAGCCACGCCTCGGGTCGCGGATCGCCGATCGCCAGGCACACCAGCGCGAGCAGCAGCAGCTGGACCAGCCACGAGATCAGCCGTCGCAGCTTTCGCCACAGCCGACGGCTCTCGCTCTCGCGCGTGACCTGGTCCCAGAGGGCGGCGAACGGCACGATCACCTGCCGCCTGCGCATGCGTAGCAGGTAGAGCAGCGTGATCACGCCCGCCCCGGCGCCGAAGATCACCGCCAGCTCGGCCAATGCCCAACCAGCGAGGTTCACCTCAGCACCCCGCCGAGTCGGAAGATCCGCAGCACCAGATCATCGAAGGGCTCGTCGATCGACGCGCGAAAGAACGGCATCCCTCGCGCCCGGCACTTGTGCTCGAGCGTCGCGCAGAAGCGCTCGTGCGCGTCCGCGTAGGCCTTCAGCAGCGCGGCGCTGAGCGTCACGTCACGGCTCGCGTCGCCCTCGACGTCGACCAGCGTCACGTCGCCGCGCAGGCCGGTGTCGACCGGGTTGGCCTCGATCGGATCGAGCACCTGAATGGCCACGACCTCGTGCTTGCGAAAGCGCAGCAGGTTGAGCCCGTCGAACGCCCCCTCGAGATCATAAAAGTCCGACAGCACGACCGTGACCCCAGGCAGCGAGCTCTGAGCAGCCACCCGCTTGCAGCCGGCGTAGATGTCGGTCGGCCCGCCGATCTTGGTGTTCTTCAAGAATTCGAACACCCGGAAGATCCGGCCCTTGCCGCGGATCGCCGGCAGGGTCTCGTGGACGTTGCCCGAGAACGCGGTCAGGCCCACGCGATCGAGCCCGGCGAGCCCCACGTAGGCCAGCGCCGCGGCGATCTTCTGCGCGTAGATCAGCTTCTGTCCGTCCTTGGTCAGCATCGAGTCGCTGACGTCGACGACCAGGCGCAGCGGCAGATCTTCGTCCTCTTCGAACAGCCGCACCAGCGTGCTGCCGAGCCGCGCGAGCACACCCCAGTCGACGCTGCGGATGTCGTCACCCGGCGAGTACTCGCGGTGGTCGGCGAACTCGAGCCCGCTGCCGACCTTCTTGGTCTTGCGCTCGGCTCGCTGGCGGCCGCGGATCAGTCGACGCGCGATCACCTGCAAGAGCTCGAGCTGACGCAGGAACTCCTCGTCGAACAGGTCCGAGCGGTCGACCGTCTTGGTCTCGCGCTTGCGGCCGCGGCCGATGCGTTCGCGCAATGCCATGTGCGGTCTAGTCCGGCTTCACCTTGGCCAAGACTTCCTCGAGCACCGAGTCGACCGCGACGCCCTCGGCCTCACCCTCGAAGTTGAGCAGCACGCGGTGCCGCAGCGCCTGCGGGACCACGGTCTTCACGTCCTCGACCGACGGCGAAGTCCGACCCTCCAACGCAGCGCGCACGCGAGCGGCGAGCAACACCGACTGCGCGCCGCGGGGGCTGCCGCCGAAGCGCACGTACTGCTTCACGCCCGCGGTCGCGTTCTTGTCGTCGGGGTGAGTCGCACGCAGCACCCGGACCACATAGCGCGTGAGGCTCGGCGTGACCGGCATCGCGCGGACCAGCTGCTGCATCTGGATCAGGCGCGGACCGTCGAGCACCGGGCGAATCTCGCTGTGCTGACTGCCGGTCGTGCGATCGAGGATCGCGATCAGCTCCTCCTCGTCCGGGAAGTCGACGTTGATCTTGAACAAGAAGCGATCGAGCTGGGCCTCGGGCAGCGGGTAGGTGCCCTCCTGCTCGAGCGGGTTTTGGGTCGCTAGCACGAAGAACGGCTTGGGCAGCGGCCGCGTCTGCCCGCCCGCGGTGACCTGCTTCTCGGCCATCGCCTCGAGCAGCGCCGACTGGGTCTTGGGCGTGGCGCGGTTGATCTCGTCGGCCAGCACGATGTTGGCGAAGATCGGACCCGGCTGATACTGCAGCTGACGACCGACCGTGCCGTCCTCGCCCTCGACCAGGATCGACGTGCCGAGAATGTCGGCCGGCATCAGGTCGGGCGTGAACTGGATGCGGTTGAAGGTCATCGACACCGCCTCGGCGACCGTGCGGATCAACAAGGTCTTGCCGAGCCCGGGCACGCCTTCGAGCAAGCCGTGGCCGCCGGCGAGCAGACAGGTGACCACGCCTCGGATCACGGCGTCCTGCCCGACGACCACGCGCTGAACCTCGTCGACGAGGGTGCGGAGGTCGGCCGCGAGGACCTGGAGTTGAGCGGCGGTGTCGGCTTCGGTGGCTGGGTTTGCTTGGTCCATCGTCGATTGATCGATGTGGGGTCGAGGCGGCGGGTGGAGCTTACCCCTTGCTCGCCTCGACGTGTCAGCCGGGAGGTTCAGTCCCTAGGCTGGATCATCTGGTAGTAGCGCTTCACTCGGCGCTTCTGGCCTTCGGGCAGCTCTTCGCTGTCCATCGCGCTCTGGGCGAAGCTCTCGTAGTCCTGGTAGACGCGGCGATAGCTCTCGGTCGCAAAGCCCTCTTGACTGGCGGTCTCGATCACCTCGGCGCGAGTCTGGCCCTTGCCCTGCTTGGCATCGACGCGCTCGTTCTTGGCGTTGACGTCCATGCTGCTCGGATCACCGAGCGCCTCGACGCTGCCGTCGCCGATCCCCGGGCCCTGGCCTGCGCCCGGCTGCTGGCCGTTGCCGTTGCCTTGCCCGTCGCCGTCGGTGTCGCCGTCGCTGTCGCTCTCGCCTTCACCCTCGCCTTCGCCCTCGCCCTCCTGGCCCTCGCCCATCGAGCCCATCGGCTCGCCGTTCTCGCCAACCTCACCCTCGACCAGCATCGTCGCCGGCTTGCCGTCCTTGCCCTTCTGACCCTTGGCGGCCTTGGCGAAGCGCTGCTGCTGCTGCTTGCGGCGGTTGTCCGACTCGCCGTTCTTCCCCTCGCGCTGCACGAACGACTTGGCCTGATCCATCGCGTCGCGGACGTCGTCCATCTGCTTGGACTGGCGCGACTTCTGCGAGGCCTGGCCGGCGCCCTGGCTGAGCTTCTTCTGCGCGTCCTGGCGCTTCTGCTTGCTGCTGCCCTGCTGGCTGTTGCCCTGCGACTGGCGTGAGAGCTCCTGGAGCTGGTCGAGCTTCTCGCGGGCCTTCTGCTCGCGCTCATGCTGGCGACGCAGCTCCTCGAGCTTCTCCTTCTTGCGCTCGAGCGCCCGCTCTTGCTCCTCGGGATCCTCGGCCGGGTTCTTCTCCTGCCGCTTGAGGTCGCGCTCGGCCTCCTCCATCGCCTGCTCGGTGCCGGTGTTCTCGTCGGCGCTGCGCTGCAGCGAGCGCTCCATCTCCTGAAGCGCCTTGTCGAGCTCCTCCTTGAGCTGGCCGCCTTCGGCCTCGGCCTTGTCCATCAGCTCCTGCAGCTCCTTCTCGACCTCCTCGGCGTCGGACTTGGCCAGCGCCTCGGCGAGCTCCTGCATGATCTCGTGCTCGCGCAGATCCTCGGCCAGCTCGCGCATGGCCTCGGACAGCATCCACGGATCCTCCTCGAGCTGCTCCTCCATCGCGGTCTGGGCCTCGTGCAGCTGCTCGTCGAGCTCGTCGAGCCGACGCAGCGCCTCGGCGCGATCGATCTCGCCGGTCTCGAGATCCTCGAGCACCCCGAGCAGCTCGTTGGAGATCCGCGCGACCTCGGCCTCCTTGCTCGCCTCGAGCTTGCGCAGCTCCTCGCGCAGCGGCTCGGCGCGGGTCATGTCGAGCCCGCGCTTGGCCTCTTCGGACTCGAGCTCGGGGATCTCGTCGACGGTGGCGCGCGCGTCCTCGAGCACTTCAGGCTCGCGCTGCGGGAGCAACAACGCGGCCAGCAGCAGCGCGAGCGAGAGCCCGTCGAGCACGCGCGGCTTGGGCACCACGAACTTCACGACCGGCTTGGCGACCAGCCCCGACACCGCCCGAGCACCATCGGCGATCGCGAGCTCGGCCATGTCGCGCGTGCGCGGATCGTCGGTCGGGATCTTCTCGCTCTGCTCGGCGAGCTCGATCGCATTGCCGAGGCGATCGTGCAGCTTGTAGTGCGCGTCGACCCTGCGCGCGGTCGCTCGGAGCGAGCGATGTCGTACGGCCACCCAGGCGAGCACCACCGGGATCGGTGCGAGCGCGGCCCAGGCATAGTCGATCGGCGTCATCAACAGCCGAGCGGAGACCACCGCTCCAGCCGCGATGATCAAGCCGGCCGGCAGCGCGATCCGGACCGTCAGCGCCAGGGCCTCGGCCGCGCGCTCGCGTCGTTGCACGCGAGCCAGCAGGCTGTAGATGGGGCGAAGTTCGGCTCGCTTGCTCATGGCGGCTATCTCTGGACGCGAGTCACTTGAACCGCAGGTCTAAATCCGAACGGCCCGCCGGGCCGCCCGCAGAGCGGGCCGGACGCGTAGCGGCCGAGTTCGGATTGAACGAGAAAGCCCGCCACGCAGCCTTGCTCAGCTGCTCGGCGGGCTCCGATCCGCTCACCACCTCGAAGTGGGTCGCGTAGAGGATCTTGTCGCGCTTGCGCACCAAGAGGTGCGAGGTCGGCTTGTGTTGCTCGAGGTACTCGCGAAACACCGGCTCGAATTCC
>DATLLB010000742.1:0-7507 GCA_035538075.1 Enhygromyxa sp. | reverse complement strand
ATGCTCACCGGCCAGCCCCGCGCTCGGGCTTGCGGCTCGTACTGGAGCGCCTGGCGGTGGCACGTCAGGATGCATGCCCCAGCCGCCGTCGCGCTTGAGCTGCACTTCCAGACTCTTGCGAATCCTGGCCTTGCGCTCGGGCGGGATCTCGCGGCCGACCACGTGACAGCAGATCACGTATTGGCAGACCAGCATCGGATTCCACACGACCTCGCCCGCCCACGCGCCGTTGGGCTGCTGCGCCGCAGCAAGGGCCGCGAGCGCGCGCTGGTAGCCGTCGAGCACCTCCTGGCGATCGAGCGGCGCGTCGAGATCGAGTTCGTGCTTGCTCGCGATGTTCTTCACGATCGAGCTCACTTCGCTGCTTCAGTCGTCGTGGGCTCGGGCTCGACGGCATCGGGAGCGGGCGTATCGACCGGCTCCGCGCTGCGATCGCCCGCGCGACCGAGGATCAAGAAGTACTGGTAGGGCAGAAACTCGTGCCGAGCGAGCAGCTCGAAGCCGACGCGCTCGAGCTCGGTCAGCGCCGTGTCGGCGGGGATGCGATCGCCGAGCTTGGGGCAGCCGAGCTGGCGCGGGCACTCGACGTCGTGCTTCCAGTCGATGACCGCGAGTCGACCGTCGCGACGCAGGGCCTTGTACACGGCGGTGAAGTAGGCCGCGCGATCCTGCAGGAACGAGTAGGTGTTGGAGATGAACACCAGGTCGACGGTGTCGCGCGGCAGCAGCGGGTGCTCGTAGACCGCCAGCCGAGTCTCGATGTTGGGCGTGCCCCACTGGGCGCGGTGACTCTCGATGTGATCCTTGAAGTCCGCGTCGACGTCGACCGCCCAGGTGGTGCCGTCGGGCGCCGCGGTCGCGAGCCGGCGCGTGAAGTAGCCCGAGCCCGCGCCGATGTCGGCGATGTCCATCGCCGCGGTGATCTCGAGCTGCTCGATGACCTTGCCCGGCATCGCCCAGGCGTCGCGCTCCGGCTCCTCGAAGCGAGCGAGCGCTGCCGCCTTGTCGTCGTAGTGATGCTCGGTGGGATCGTCCGTCGTGCCGACGCCACCCTTGCACGAGCTCGCGGCCACGCTCACGCACACGGCCAACGAGGCGAGGACGGCGCGGGCCCGCTGCGAGTCGCAGAGCACCGCTTCACGATAGACAGCGCAGCGCCAACCTGAAAGAGGCCTCTGTCACGACCGGACGTGGTGACCCTCCAGGGGGTCCTTTCTGCGCCGGGGACCCGTCTAGCTACGCGCCCGAGCCCAAGGTATGGTCCGGAGGCCTTGGCCGCGAACGACTCCTGCGCCCGTTGTGGCAAAGCCTTCGCTGGGCTCGACGATCGCCGCGCGCAGCTGCGGGCGCCGGATCTGTGCCGCGCTTGTCACCTCGATCCCCGCTCGCGCGCGCTGCCGCTCGAGACCGACATCGGCAAGGGTTGGCTCGGCCGCTGCGCCAAGACGATCGTGCAGCTGATCGTGTCGCCGAGCGCGAGCTTCCGCGTGGTCGAGGAGCCGGTCTCGCACGCGCGGATCCTCGGCTTCCTCGCAACCTTGCGGCTGCCGCTGTGGGGCGTCGCGCTCGGCTGGGCGCTCGTCGACTGGTGGTTCTTCGGCCCGGTCGAGCTCAAGCGGCCGAGCGTGATCGGTGAGATCGTCGGCGCCCAGTTTGCCGACGTGCTGCGGGTGTGGCTGCTGCTGCTGGTGCCGATCGGGCTGCCGATGCTCTACTTCTTCGGCGGCATCTTGGCGCACATGGCCATGGCGCTGACCGGCGGCGCGCGGCGATCGATCGGCGCGACGATGCGGGCGGTCGGGCTCGCGCTGGCGCCCTCGCTGCTGCTGGTCGGGCTGCTCGACGTGTTGGTCGTCGCGCTCGAGGTCTCGCCCGAGGTCTGGATAGTGATTCTCTCGGTCGCGGGCTTGTTTGCAGTCGCGCTGCTGGCCGTCGCTCTGGCGCGCACGCACTCGACCTCGCTGATCCGCGGGTTCTTGGTCGCCGGCTTGCCGATCGCGTTCTTCCTCGCGCTGACGGCCGGTCGCGGCCTGCTCGAGTACTACCGGCTGCCGTTCATGGAAGCGCCGCCGATCGACAGCTACGCGCCGTATCCAATCGAATGACCGCGATCGCCATCCCGCCGGGCTTCTCTCATCCCGACGCCGTCGCCGGGCCGGTCAGCGTCCGCCAAGCGGTCGCGTGGGGCGAGCTCGACGCGCTCGGCCATGTCAACCACACCGTGTTCCTGCGCTGGTTCGAGAACGTCCGGATCGCGTGGTTCGAGCGTGTGGGCATCCGCGCGAGCTTGCGTGAGCTGGGCGATCACATCGGGCCGATCCTCGCGCGCATCGAGTGTGATTATCGGGCGCCGGTCGAATTCCCCGACACGATCTGGGCCAGCGCGCGCTGCATCGAGCTCGGGCGCAGCAGCCTGATCCTGCACAAGCGCGTCTGGTCCGAGCGTCGCGCGGCGATCGTGGCCGAGGGGCGCGTGGTCACGGTGATGCTCGACTACGCCGCGCAGCGCAGCGTGGCGATCCCCGAGGTCGTGCGCGCGGCCATCGTCGCGCTCGATCAGCCGCGCGAGCGAGGGGCCGCGGGATGAGGTCGGTCGCGCTCGGTCTCGCGTTGCTGCTCGCGCTGCTCTGCGGGGGCTGCTGCGACGACCGGCCCGCGCCGGTGGCTGGGCAGCCCGCCGCCGTCTATCAGCTGCCGGGCTCGCTCGCGGACGTCGAAGCCTGGAATCGTGCGCACGCGGCCGGGCACACACGCGAGCTCGAGCTCGCCGATCGCGAGCGCAGCGGCGCCGAGCTGACCGGCATCGACCTCTCGGGCCTCGACCTACGCAAGAGCAGCTTCGCCGGGGCCAACCTCGTCCGCGCCGACCTGCGCGAGACCAGGCTCGACAAGGCCAACCTGCGCGAGGCCGATCTGCGCGAGGCCAAGCTCGACGGCGCCATCCTCGATCACGCGCAGGTGCTCGGCGTCACGCTCACGGACGCCAGCGCCCAGGCCATTCGCATGCGCTGGGTCGACCTCCATGGCGCCGAGCTGCGCCGCGTGGACATGAGCGAGGCCGATCTGCGCGGCACCAGCTTCGTCGGCGCAGTGATGGACCAGGCCAAGCTCGATCACTGCGACCTGCGTGGCGCCGATTTTCGTGGCGTCGACCTGTCGACCGCGAGCATGGCCGAGGTCGACCTGCGCGGCGCCAAGGCGGACGACGCCACCCGCTGGCCCGCTGCGATCGACGACCCGCTCGCCCGCGGCGTCGAGGTCAACGGCGTCACGCTCAAGCAGCTCGCCCTCGATCGCCAGGTCGAGAATCGTTGACCTGCGCTGTGGTAGCTTCGCAGCCGCGATGAGCAGGATCACCAACGATCGCGCCCTCACCCACGAGTGGGAGGTGATCGGTGACGTGATCGCGACCCGCACCAGCGGCGCGATGCCGCAGGACGCGTGGGCGGGCTTCATCCGCGATCTCATCCGCCATGACGTGAAGCGCATCTTCTCGCTGGTGGTCGGCCCTGCGACGCTGAGCGCGAACCAGCGCAAGCACGGGGCCGAGACCTTCAAGGCGCGCAACATCGAAGCGGTGGTCGTCACCGATCATCGCCTGACCCGCGGCATCATCACGGCGCTGTCGTGGCTGGGCACCAACATCAGGGGCTACTCGTGGGCCGATCTCGACGACGCGCTGGCCTACGTCAGTCAGTCGGCCGAGCAGCGGCTCGCGCTCGAGCGCATCGCCGTGCGCTGCCGGCAAGAACTCTGAGCTGTCGATGCTGCTCGACGCAGGCCATGAACGAGTCGCACGCGAGGTGCTCGCGTGGATGCGCGCGCATCGACTGTTCGGCGATCCGGGCGAGCACGAGGCGACCTATCTCGAGCAAGCGACGGTCGCGGCGACCTTTGCCTGCCTGTGTTCGGCCGCTGATGTCGGTGAGGCCGAGCTGCTGCGGGCGGCTCAGTTCACCGCGATCTTCCTGTGGTTCGACGACAGCGGCGACGCGGCGGCGATCGGCAGCGAGCATCCGGCCGTGGCCGAGTGGCTGCGTGCGCTCGAGCGCGTCGGCGAAGGCCGCTCGGCGCTCGCCGACTTTCGGGCGAGCTTTGCCGACTACCGCGCGTCGCTCGACGAGGAGCGGCGCGTCGATGGCTCGACGCTCGCGCGCGAGGACTACCTGCAGCTGCGGCGGCGCACGATCTTCGTCGAGCCCTACCTCGACCACTGGCGGGTGTCGGCCGGCATCGACGTCGACGGTCCGGCGCGGGCCATTCTGCGCTCGGGTCAGGAACTCGCTCGCGATCTGATCATCCTCGCCAACGAGCTCGGCTCGCTCGTGCGCGACACGACGACCGAGCAAGGCGAGATGAACCTGATCGTGCGCGACGCTCAGCTGCTAGGATCGCTCGAGCAGGCCGTCGACGATGCGATCGCGCAGTACAACGCGCTCGCGGAGCAGCTGCGCGCGCTGGTGTGCTCGGCTCGCGCGGAGCTGCCCGCGTTCACGCAACTGCTGACCCGAGTGGTCGACGGCAACATCGCAACAATGCGGCTGCTCACTCGCCGCTACGCACAATCCACGGCGCTGCTCGATCGCCTGCTGTCCGTTGGTTAGTTCCCGGGTGATCCGTGCTCGCCGACCATGCGCTGGATCTCGGCGACCAGCTTCGGCAGCTCGAACGGCTTGCGAAAGAAGGGCAGCTCCAACCCACGCGACTGCGCCGACATCGTGATGATCGGGATGTGGCTCAGCGCCGGCGTGGCGCGGAGCTCCTGGATCAGCTCGGGCCCATCCATGCGCGGCATCATCATGTCGGTCAGGATCAGGTCGGGCATGTGCTCGATCGCCTTGTGCAGCGCGTCGCGACCGTCGAACGCGAGGAGCACCCGATAGCCCACCCACTCGAGATAAGACTGGAGCGTTTCGGCGATGTCGACCTCATCCTCGGCGATGAGGATGGTCTTCATCGCCGACCTCCGCCGTCGACCTTGGGCATGCCGCTCAGCACCGCTTGCGCGCTCTCGAACGCCTCCTCGATGACGATGCCGCTGTTGGAGATCCGAAACTCGCGCAGCGTCGAGTCGAAGTCGCTGCCGCGGAGCTTGATGATGGCGAGCATCCGATGCAGGTTCGAGCGCAGCTCCACGTAGCGAAGCAGCAGGGTGTTCTCGACCAACGCCGACCACGGCTCCGAAGGAACGATGTGTCCGCCCATGATCTCGCTCTCGAAGGAGAGCACCGTCGTCACGCCCCCGGCCCGCAGTTGGTTGGTCAGCGCGGCGAACACCGCGTGCATCCGGTCGAGAAACAGACTGTTGCGGACCATGCCTTCGACGCCGTCGATGAACAGCCGTCGAATGTTGCGTCGCTTCACATGGTCGAGCAGCTCCTCGACCAGCCGATCGATGTAGTTCTCGAACGGCCGCCGCCAGATCACGTCGATCCAGTCACTCTCGCACAGCGCAGTGAGCCCGAGCCCGACGCCATCGCCCTGCGCGACGACCCGGGCCGGGCTCTCGTTGAATCCGAAGTAGAGGGAGCGCTCCTGCTGCCTCGCTCCGGCCGCGAGGAAGTGCAGCCCGAGCAAGGTCTTGCCGGCACCGGTCGCGCCGATCAACGCGGTCGTCGAGGTCTCGAACAGGCCGCCGTGGAGCATCGCGTCGAGCCCGGGAATGTCGAAGCGGAGCCGCTCTCCGGTCGCGCCGGGGATGCTGAGATCGCGCGCCAGCTTCGATTCGGTGCGCGGGTGGACGACCAGCCCGCGCTCGTCGATCTCCATGATGTGCGAGCCATCGAGGCAGTTGCTGCCGCGCAGCTTGACGACGTAGAGCTCGCGGACCGACCGGTACTCGACGCGCCGGTTGCTGAGCTCGAGCAGACCGTCCGCGAGCGCGTGCTCGGGCGCCACGTTGCCCGGCGGGGACAGTGTGCAGAGCAGCGCCGTGCAGCCGCTGAACTCGAGCAGGGTGGCGAGCCGGTTCAAGAACACGGTCTGCTCGAGCTCGGTCGCTCCGGCCGCGCGCGTGCCGATGCGAAAGCCGTCCAAGATCAGCAGGCTCGTGCCGCGCCGACGGACCTCGTCCTCGATCATGTCGGCCAGCGCCGCGAGCCCTCCCTCTCTCATGACCCTGACGCCGCTCAAGTAGGTGATGCGGTCCATCAGCCCTTCGTCGAAGAACGAGAAGGTGTGCAGATTCAGGATCATGCGGCTGTGTGATTCCGAGAGCATGGTGATGAACACACAGCGGCCACCGTCGCGCGCGTGTGCGAAGCACATCTGGTTGGCCAGCACGGTCTTGCCGGTGCCGGGCCCTCCGCTCAGCAGGTAGAGACCACCCGCGAACAGGCCGCCGCCGAGCACGTCGTCCAGGCCCGAGACGCCGCTCGTCAGGCGGATGCGCGCTGGCGGGGGATTTTCTTCGCTCGCGCCGCTCACGGGTCGGACTCGCTGCAATCAGCGGTCCAGCGGCCGATCGCCGGATCGGACGGTGCGCGCTCGCGTCGAGCTGCGCGCCGCGGCTCATTTTGACTCGAATGCACGCTGCGCGTGGTCTCAGCCCTGCGGCGGCGGCTGACAAACTCCGCCGCCTTCGATCTGTGCGTTGGTCCGGAACGTGTTGAGCGCCTCCCAGTGCGGCTGCTCGAACTGCGGGATGGTCCCGTCCTCGCGCACGTTGGTCACGTGGTAAGTGTGCTGATTCCAGATGCGCCGGGCCTGAATCCAGCGATCTTCGACGTCGCGCACGACCTGCACCGCGGGCGCGGTCTGTTGGCCCTGCCAGCTGGTGTTCGAGACCACGATGATCTCCGCCGAGCCGTCGTTGTCGACGTCGGCCACGACCGGGTACTCGATGATGGTCCCGCTGCTGCGCGGGACCTGCAGCAGCACCCCGCCCATGCCGTCGTAGACGTAGAGGTTGGTCTCGTCCGCGTACATGGCCTCGGCGATGCTGTCGCCGTCGAAGTCGAACGCGGTCCCGGCTGCAATGCCGCTCGAGTCGAGCACCTGCGCCTGCCAGAGGATCGAGGCGTCGGCTTCGTAGACGGCGTAGTGGTTCTGTGACGAGACCGCGTACTCGGGCGCGCCGTCACCATCGAAGTCGTGGATGGTCGCCGGACGCCGCCAGGTGTTGCCGCCCATCGGATCGCCGGTCGGCGTCAGGTTGCTGTACTTGACCGTGCCGTTGTGCTCGATCACCGAGATGCCCTGCGAGTTGAGCAGCAGCACCTCGGGCAGGTTGTCGGCGTCGAGATCGGCGACCTGCGGATAGCCGTCGGCGAGCCCGGTCGTCCACAGCTGCGTGCCGTCGTGGTGGTAGGCGGCGTTGCCCATCACGATCTCGAGATCACCGTCGCCGTCGAGGTCGGCCGCGGCGGTGGCCGAGTAGCTGGGGTCGGCGATCGGCAAGGTCGTCTCGACGCTCCCGTCGACATGGTGGAGGCGGTTGCCGGCGATGATCTCCGGGGTCCCGTCGTTGTCGACGTCGGCCAGCGCGAAGGCGCCATAGATCGTGTTC
>DATLLB010000741.1:0-3726 GCA_035538075.1 Enhygromyxa sp. | reverse complement strand
GCCGATCGCCTGCGCTTCCTCGAGCAGTCCCAAGCGGTCCAGGATCTCGAGCGTCGTTGGGAAGTAGATCGCGGCTCGCGGCGAGCTGGCGATCGTTGCATCCGCTTCGAGCAGTCGCACTTCGACGCCCTTGCGCGCGAGGCCATAGGCCGTGATGAAGCCCACGGGGCCCGCGCCGACTACGATCACTTGCGCGCGATGTGTGGCGTCCGTCATCGGCGCTCCTGCGCCGCGATTTCCCGGCCTAGTGCCCTGTCTCGAGGATCTTGCGCGCCGCCGCAATGAGCTGGTCGGCGTTCTTCTCGTCCTCGATCTTTACCGTGCGCGGCGGAACCTCGATTCCCCGAATACAGGCCGGCCGCGCCGCAAGTTGCGCCACCCACCGTGACAGGTTGCGGAAGCGGTCGATGGGCACTCCCGACCAGTCGTGGCCGCGGACCCACGCCCAGTTCGCGATGTCGGCGATCGAGTAATCGCCAGCGAGGTACTCGTGATCGGCCAGGCGGCCATCGAGCACGCCAAAGAGCCGCCGCACCTCGCCGTGATAGCGGTCGATCGCCGGCTGCAGCTTTTCCGGGAAGTAGCGATAGAACACGTTCGCCTGCCCCATCATCGGACCGATCCCCGCCATCTGGAACATCAGCCACTGGATGACGAGCGAGCGGCCCTTCGGGTCGCGAGGCATGAGCCGCCCGGTCTTCTCCGCGAGATAGATGAGGATGGCGCCGGACTCGAACACGGCGAAATCGTCCTCGTCGCGGTCGACGATCGCTGGAACACGACCGTTCGGGTTGATACGCAGAAACTCCGGCGTCTTCTGATCGAGGCGGCCGAGGTCCAGGTGATGGACGGTGTACGGCAGCCCAAGTTCCTCGAGCGCGATCGAGATCTTGTGGCCGTTGGGTGTCGCGGCGGTGTACAGGTCGATCATTTGGTGATCCTACAGCACTGGAGAGACTCGCTCCGAGTCACCCGGGAAAACTCGCGGCCATTTTTCAGGCGGATTTGCGCCAGACGAGGAGCTGGTTGTTGGCCGGCATCGCGCGATTCGCCGCGAGCTGCAGACCCACGGCAGCGGCGAGCGCATCGATCGCCTCGAAGTCGCGGATTCCACTGGCGGCATCGTGCCGCCGCAGGTACGCGTCGAACTCCGCATTACTCGCGGAGGTGTAGTTCCCCTCGAACCGGAACGGCCCGTAGACCGCGAGGCTGCCGCGCGGCGCGAGCGTCCGACCGACGCCGCGGAAGAACGCTTCCACCTCGGGCCAGGCCATGATGTGCAGCGTGTTCGCGCTGTAAACGGCGTCGGCGGATTCGATCGGCCAGTCGTTCGAGTTGACGTCGAGCTCGATCGGCACCCGCAGGTTAGACGGGCCCTCGCGCCGTACCCGCTCGCGGAGCGCGTCCAGCCATTCGCCACGGTCCGTCGGCAGCCACTCGAGGTGCGGCAGGTGTCGCGCGAAATGAACCGCGTGCTGACCGGTGCCAGCACCGATCTCGAGCACGAGCCCCGGTGCCGTGAGGAGATTCCTCAGGATCGCCAGGATCGGCCCTTTGTTGCGCTCGCCGGCCTCCGAGCGCGGCAACGCGGTCTGATCGCTCATCGTCGCCTGCCTCAGCTTCGCCACTGGCGGCTTCGGACGTTGCGGAGCTGCCACGGCTGGTTGACGTCGAGATCCTCGTCAAAGAGCTCACCGCGGCCCTGCAGCGGCGTCCAGGTCGTGAATTCCCCGACCAGGCGGCCGAGGTACGGCGTGGCGGTCGACAGGCAGTCCTCGAAGTCGAGCTCGTCGGGTTCGACGATGCCGCGTCTCGGGTTGCTGATCGCCCAGACGACTGCGGCCACTGCGCCCGCGGCGACCGGGACGCTCGTGGCGTTGGCGTAGGACACGTGCCGCCGTGCGTCCTCGATCGATAGCTGCGAGCCGTACCAGTAGGCGTTGCGCGAATGGCCGGCGAGCAGGACCCCGAGCTCGTCCATGCCGGTTACGATGTCGGCGCCGAGCCGGCGCTGACGCTGCTGCGGCTGCCAACCCCGGCCTTCCAGCTCGAGCACCGACAGCATCGCATCGTCGCACGGGTGATAGACGAACATCACCGTCGGCCGGTACGTCAGATGGCCGCCGTTGCGCAGCGACAGCAGATCGCCGATCGAGAATACCTCGTCGTGCGACATCATGAGACCCTGGAACCCGCCGCCCGCCGGTGTCCAGCTCCGCGCGAACGTCGCGGCGCCGGGCCGGTTCATGAACAGCGTGCCCGAGTCGCGCTGATGGATCCGCGTGCCCCTCGGGCGCTGCCTCTCCGCCGTGCCGAAGGAGATCTCCGAGGGCTGCATGGCCTCGTCCATGAATCCGTCGATCGACCAGGTGTTGACGAACTCGCCGGGGCGTTTCGGGCGGTCGCTCACCTGCGTGTCGCGCTCCGAGATCTGGATCAGGGTCACCCCGAGATCGCGCGCGAGCGTCGCCCAGTCCTCGCGGCTGGCCGGCCGGCTCGAGCCCTTGCGCAGCGTGCGATCGAGCTCGAGCAGCGCGCGCTTGACGAAGTGAGACACGAGCCCAGGGTTGGCGCCGTGATCGACCACGGCGGTCGGCGAGTTGCGGCCGAGCTCCGCGGCGAGCTGCAGTGCGCGCCGACGCGTGGTGAAGTTGCTGCGCTGGCGCAGGTCGAGCATCGGGTTGTCGAACACCCCCGGCCAAGGCTCGATCGAGGTGTCGACATAGAGCGCTCCTCTTTCAGCCGCGTAGGTGAGCAGATCGAGGCTCGACACATCGACCGACAGGTTGAGCAGCAGGTCGCCGCGTCGCAGGTGACGAGCGAGGATCCTGCGAAAGCTGCGCGGCTTCAGGTGCGCATAGAAGAACTGCGCACCGTGCTCCTGCGAGACCCCGCGACCCACCTCGTCGGCGGCCAGCACGATCAGACCGTCGGCCGCAAGGGTCAGGTGCCGGCGAAGCAGCGGCAGGATGGCCTGACCGATGCTGCCGCAGCCGACCATCACGACGCGTCCGCCGAACTCGATCGGCGTCGTCACCGGCACGACCCCGCCGCGAGCAGCGCCGCGACTTCGTTGAACTGCATCCGTCGCGCTTCGGCCAGTAACGCGTCCCGATCCGCGCGTAGCGGGAGCTCCGACCCCGATCGGCCGATACGCGCCATCGCCCGCCCGCACGCGATCACGAGGTCGGCCCATGGCAACCGTTCCTCGCTCGTGTACTGATCGAGCGCGTCCGCGTAACGCTCCGCCCGGCCCCAGTCGCCGGACTTCAGGCTCACCTCGACGGCGTGTCGGTAGAACTCGAGATAGTTGTGACTCACGCAGCCCTCTGCGAGCCAGCGCTCACCCTCGTCGAGCAGCTCGCGGCTGCGGGCCGGGTCGTCGATCGCAAGCGCCAGCGCCGCGAGCGCCCACGGCCCGCAATAGGTGCGCGCGCCCTCGCGCGCGATTGCGACGCCAGCGACGAGAGACTCGTGCACGAGCGCGTGCTCGCCCAGGCCCCGCGCCGCGAGCCCGCGCAGGACCAGGGCCTCGGCTTCGAAGCGCCGTGCGCCGATCTCGCGGGCGAGCGCGACGCCGCGCTCGCCCGCGTCGAGCGCCTGCCGGTAGTTCGCGCGGTAGATCTCGACCATGGCGCGCAGCGACTGTGAAAGGAGCTGCGTGCGCAGGTCGCCGGCCTGCGGGTGAGTTACCTGCCGATGGTGGCCACGACGGAAGCCTATCTC
>DATLLB010000740.1:0-11485 GCA_035538075.1 Enhygromyxa sp. | reverse complement strand
CATCGCCATCGCCATCGCCATCGCCATCGCCATCGCCATCGCCATCGCCATCACCGTCACCATCTCCATCTCCATCCCCGTCGCCATCCCCGTCCCCATCTCCATCCCCGTCACCATCACCATCACCGTCTCCATCCCCGTCCCCATCGCCATCTCCACTCTCACCCGTGTCGCTCTCGCTCTCGCTCTCCGACCCGCCCGGGCCCGCCGACACATCGTTGCCACATCCAAGGGTCAGAGCGGTCGCCAGCAGCAGCAAGGTCGAGCGTTCGAGCATCCCGTGACAATATCGTAACGCAGCCCCGCGCCTCAATCGCCGAGCACGCCTCGCTTGCGCCAACGCTGCTCGAGAACGACCGGCCCAAACGGCAACAACGCCAGCACGCCCGCGACGAACACCTGCACGAGCCCGACCTTGAACACCCGCGCGACGCTCAGCAGGGCGATCATGTAGACGATCAGCAAGACCCCGTGCAGCCAGCCGACATAGCTGACCGGCTCGGGGATGTCGGCCGCGTACTTGAGCGGCATCGCGACCCCGAGCAGCGCCACGAAGCTGGCCGTCTCGAGCCGCCCGAGCCAGTAAAACCACGTGCGAGTTGCGTCGAGTTGCGAGTCAGCCATGGCGAAACACCATCGAAGCCAGCGAGATGAACAGCGCCAGCAGGATCACCGCCGTGCGCACCTTCGAGCGCGGGCGACCGGGCTCGACGTCGCGGAAGATCTCGTGCAGCACGATCATCGACGTCACCATCGAGATCGTGATCCACGGTCGCCCGAGCGAGATCGCGTACATCTGGGCCATCGCATGGCCGGCCACCCACGTGAGGATGAAGCCCGGCGTCGCCAGCCAGTGCGCGGCACGCTGTCGCACGCGCTCGTGCCCGGGCGCGAGCGCCAGCCCGACGCCCATCGCAAACGCAAGCACTCCGACAAACTTGGCGAGGCGCAGGACCAGCCAGAGGGTCACGCGCGGCTTATCGGCGCCGACGCGGACGGTGTCAAGTTGCGGCCGCGGCGTGCCTCGGCGTCCACGGCGTGTCAGCCTCGTGCCCGAACATGGGCAGCTACGTTCTGACCTGGAAACCGCTCGCGGGCGGCCATCTGGCGATCGGGCACAAGCCTGGCCGCAAACTTCGCGAGCAGCTGGATCGCCAGGGCTGCACGATGGTCGTCAGCCTGCTGTCGCTCACCGAGAGCTCCGCTGAGGAGGGCGAGCACCGCATTCGCTTGCCGCTCGCGGGCGCCGATCTGCCGAGGCCCGAGCGCACGCCCGAGATCCTCGCCACCTTCGAGCGCATGCACGAAGCCCTGCGTGCAGGCGGACGGCTGTACCTGCACTGCTCGGCCGGGCTGCATCGCACCGGGCTGATCGCCAACGCGTTTTTGCGGTGGTTGGGGTACTCGGCCGAGGATGCGCTCGCGCTGATCACCGAGCTGCGCCCGCTCACCGCCGAGCAGGTCGGCGAGGAGCGGCTGCGCTGGGGCGACGGGTTCGCCCGCGATCACAGCGGCTGAAAGTGCACGGTCACCGTGGCCCCCGCCTGCACGGGACCCGGCGGCACGTCCTGACCGACCGCTAGCCCGGTCCCGGTCGCGCGCAATTCCACGTGGGCCTTCTCGGCCTCGGCCAGCGCCTGCGCGAGCGTCAATCCGGTGAAATCAGGCAACCCGGTCGTGAACTCGACCTTGCGATGGCCCGGCAACGGCGGCTGCACGTCGAGGTCGGGGATGAACCCATCGACCAGCTCCGGCGAGTCTTCGGCCAACGCGATCACCTCCGGCGCGGCCACGGTCCCATCCTTCGCCGCCACGCCCAGATATGCGAGCACCCGCCCGCCGAGTCGCGCGAATGTGGGCGCGGCGACCTCGTTGCCGTAGTGCCCACCTTCGGGGTTGTCGACGCTGACCAGAATCACCAATTTCGGATCATCGGCCGGCACCGCGCCGACGAAGCTCGCATAGTATTGATCCTCGAAATAGCCGCCCTTGGGATTGGCCTTTTGTGCGGTCGAGGTCTTGCCGGCCACCTCGTAGCCGGGGATCGTCGCGTTCTTGCCCGTGCCGTCCTTGCTGTGGACGACGGCCTTGAGCATCTCGACCACGGTGTCGGCGGTGGCCTTGCGGACGATCCGCTCGCCCTCGGGGCCATCGCTGCGGTGATCCCAGATCGGCTCGCCGTCGGCGTCGAGGATCTGCGCGACGATCGTCGGCGTGCGATAGACACCGCCGTTGGCCAACGCCGCGAACGCAGCCGCGACCTGCAGCGGGCTCGCGCTCATGCCCTGCCCGAAGCTGACGTTGGCGGCCTGAATGTCCGACCACTTGCGCCAATCGGCGACCAGACCGGGGGTCACCGCCGGGAGCTGGACGTCGGGGCTCTCGCCGAAGTGAAAGCGGCGAATCCAGCGGTAGAGCGACTCCTTGCCGAGCGTCTCGTAGATCTTGGTGGTGCAGATGTTCGAGGAGACCGCGAGGATCTCGGTGACGTCGAGCCAGCCTTTGCGCTTGGTGTCGCGGATCGCATGCTTGGGCGTGTACTGCCAGCGGCCCTCTTCGCAGAAGAAGGTCTGATCGGGTCGAATCGTGCCCTGCTCGAGCGCAGCGGCGACGGTGATGGCCTTGAGCGTCGAGCCCGGCTCGTAGGCGTGCTGCACGGCCAGGTTGACGGTCTGTGAGGCGCTCGCGACCGGGTGATTCGGATCGAAGGTCGGGCGATTGGCGAGCGCCAAGATCTCCCCGGTCTGCGGATCGAGCACGATCAAGCTGGCGCCGACCGGATGCCACTCGCGGACCAACGCGTCGATCTCCTCCTCGGCCATCGCCTGGATCGCCGAGTCGATCGTCAGCACCACCGTGCGTCCGCGCGAGATCCCGTGATCGGGGTGCCCATCGACGAGCAGCTTGGTGCCGACGCCACCAAACGCGGCGTAATAAGCCGGCGAGCTGGCCTCGCGTCCGGCCAGATCGGCGTTGAGGCCCAGCTCGACGCCGAGGTTGCCGTGGCCCTGCGCGTTGACGCGACCGAGCACGTGAGCCGCCAAGGATCCGCGCGGGTACACGCGGTTGGGATCTTGCTCGAGCCGCACGCCAGGCAGCTGCGCGGCCTTGATCGCCGCGACCTGGTCGTCGTCGAGGTGCAGACGCAGCTTGCGGTAGGCCTTGTCGCGCTCGAGCTCGCTGGCGATGTAGTCGGCCTGCTCGGGCCCGAACATGGTCAGCAAAAATTCGAGCACCTCATCGGTCTTGCCGTGCGCCCGGATCAATCGCGGATTGATGACGATGCGCTCGAGCCGATCGTTGACCGCCATCGAGAGGTGGTTGCGATCGACGATGTTGCCGCGGCTGGCCTCCAGCGTGTACGTGCGCAGCTGCTGGCGGTTGCCCTGCGCGGCGTATTCTTCGTGGTGCTCGACCGCGATCCCCCACGCGCGCCAGCCCATGCCGAGCAAGCCGGCGATCACCACACCGCCGACCAACGCCGATCGCCGCCTCACCGAGCGCAGATCGCTGGCCATCTCGGGCAGCTGCGGGAGCGGAGGTAGATCGGCGAGCGGCGGGAGCTTGGGCAGCTTGAACTTCTTGGGCTTGCGATCGACCGGCGGCGCAGGCTTGGGCGACTCGCCTTCGCTCGCCGAAGCCTCGTCGCCGGCCGCAGCCGCGGGCATCAGCCTGTCGGCGCCCTTCTTGAAGAGCTTGCGTCCGTGCTTGGCGATCAAGTCGATGTTCTTGCGGACCTTGCTCATGGCTCCGTCGCCTCCTCTGCCTTGGCCGCGGCGGGCAAGAGCTCGATCCGCTGAATCCGATGGGCCGGCGCGGGCTCCATGCCGAGCCGCTCGCGGGCTTGCTCGCCGACTCGCGCAGGCCGACGCAGGAACGCGCGCTCGGTCTCCAGCCGCCGCTTGCGATCGAGCAGGCGCTGCTGCTCCTCGCTGAGCTCGGTGATCTCGTTGGCGATCTGCAGGATCTCGATCCGCGAGTCGACGCGTGCGAGCCCGACTCCGGTGAGCACCGCGAGCACCGTGAACAGCAACAGCGGCGTACCGTCGGCGCGGCGGCGATCCAGGAAGCTCGGCTTGTGGGTCTGGCCCGCGTCGGGATCGTCGGCGCGACCCCAGCCGTGCGGACGATCGGCCTCGAGCTTGGACTGCTGCTGCGCGCGACGGCGTCGCTGCGCGGCCACACCTTCAGCTCCGCTCATGCGCCGACGCGAGCGCGGCAGCGTGACGACGGTGACCTCGGGCTCGGGCTCTCGGCGCTTCAACATGCCAGCACTCGTTCGATGGCCCGCAGCCGCGCGCTGCGAGAGCGGGGGTTTTGCTCGACCTCGGCCGCGTCAGCCTCGACGCCCTTGCGCGAGAAGCCGGCCGGGACTGCGAAGCTCGGCTTCGGCAATTCGTCGGCCGTCATCGGCAGGCCGCGCGGCACCGCGGGCGGCCGACACAGCTCGGCGAAGCGCCGCTTGACCATGCGATCCTCGAGCGAGTGAAACGAGATCACCGCCATGCGTCCGCCGACGCACAGCCGCTGCGGTCCGACCTCGAGCAACGCCTCGAGCTCGTCGAGCTCGCCGTTGACGACGATGCGCAGCGCTTGAAAGGTGCGCGTGGCCGGGTGGATGCGCTTGCCGAGGGCCCGTCGCGCGCGACCGGACATCGCATGCTCGACCACGCTGGCGAGCGCGCCGGTCGTGCGTGGCTTGGCCCGCACGATCGCCTCGGCGATGCGCCGCGCCTCGGGCTCCTCGCCGAAGCGCCGCAGCAATTCGGCGAGCTCGCCCGCGTCGATCCGCGCGAGCAGCTGCGCCGCCGTCTCGCCGCTGGTCGGGTCCATGCGCATGTCGAGCGGCGCGTCGGTCCGAAACGAGAACCCGCGCTCGCCCGCGTCGAACTGATGTGAGGATACGCCGATGTCCGCGATCACGGCCGCGACCTCCCGGACACCGAGCTCGTCGAGCACCGCGCCGAGCGTGGAGAAGCGCGCGTGCCGAAATTCGAGCGGACACGGGGCGCCGGCCAAGCGCGTCTTGGCGAACGCGAGCGCGGACGGATCCCGATCGAGCAGGATCACGCGAGCAGGCCGGGCTCGCTGCAGGATCGCGGCGGTATGCCCTCCGGCCCCGCAGGTCGCATCGACCACCGCGGCCTCGGGGTGTGCGTCGATCGCGGGAGCGACCACGGCGCTCAGCTGCTCGACGAGCACGCTGGAGTGGAACTCGGACACCGTCGTCGGTCCTGCCAGCACCCGCGCAGATCGTCAAAAATTGCGAGTTGGGACACGGTCGGGTAACAGGCGGCCTCGACGAGCGAAACCGGCTGTCGAGCCGAGCTCGCGAGCCGAAGCTGGCTCCCCTCCACAGTGGGCGATTCAGCCGCCAACGCGGCGTGAAGACAAATCCACTGGAATGACGCAGGCTTAGGGGTCAGAAGGTTGACCGCATGGCGCACGACCGTTTAGGTTCCGCACCCCCGCCCTCACAAGGGAGCCGTTTCATGGAAGGGAGCCGGATGGCGCCGCGAACGAGGAATTTTCGCCAATTGCACGAAGCCTCCGAGCTCCTGCTCGAGAAGCTCGGCATGCTCGGGCCCCGCCAGCGCGCCGCCTTCGATGAGAAGTTTCGGATGTCGTGGATCTTCCACGACTTCGCGCTCGAGGGCACGGTCCTGTCGGTCGCCGAGATCAAGGCGGCGATCGATCCGGAGATCATCAGCACGCCGCAGCTGATCCCGGCCTACAACCATATCGCGTCGCTGTACGAGGGCATCGACCACATCCTCGACTCTCGCGGCAAGCGGCTGTCGCTCAACCTCGACTGGCTCAAGCGGGTTCACCAGATCCTGCTGCCGGCCGACAAGAAGGATCAGGTTCAGTACCGCAAGGACAACCCGATCCACCGCATGTATTTTCACGAGCTCGCGGCGGCCGACAAGATCAGCTACCGCATGCGCAAGCTGACCGACTGGTTCCGCACCGAGGAGTGCAAGCGTGCGCACCCGATCGAGCTCGCCTGCGAGGTCCACCGCGAGGTCATCCGCATCCTGCCGTGGCCGGACATCAGCGGCCGCGTCGCGCGGCTGGCGATGAACCACATCCTCGTCAACGAGAATTACTGGCCGGCGATCATCCACCACGTCGATCGCCACCGCTACTACGACACTCTGCAACGCGACCAGGACGAGCTGCTCGAGCTCGTCGTCGAGTCGATCCGCGAGGGCATGGTTGCCAGCAACAAGCTCTACCAAAGCATCGTCGACTCCAGCCGGGAGTTTTGAGGTGCTCTCGACCACGCCCCTCGTGCGCGTCTACGCCCGAGCCAAGCTGCCTTCGCGGCACGGGCTGCTCGAGATCGTCTCGTTCACCGACGCCGAAGGTCGGCGGCTCGACGACGTCGCGGTCGTGTGCGGCGAGGTCGGCGGCGCCAGCGAGGTGCCCACGCGCGTGCACTCCGAGTGCCTGACCGGTGACGTGTTCGGCTCGCTGCGCTGCGACTGCCGCGACCAGCTCGAGCTCGCGCTCGATCGCATCGCCGCCGATCACTTCGGCGTGATCCTCTACATGCGGCAGGAGGGCCGCGGGATCGGCATCGCCGAGAAGGTCCGCGCCTACGAGCTGCAGGACCACGGCTTCGACACGCTCGAGGCCAACCTCCACCTCGGCTTCGACGGCGACATGCGGCGCTACGACATCGCCGCCGCGATGCTGCACGCGCTCGAGGTCGAGTCGATCGTCCTGCACACCAACAACCCGGCGAAGGTCGACGGCCTGCGCACGAACGGGGTCGAGGTCGTGCGGCGCGAGGCGATCGTCAGCGAGCCCCGCGACGAGAACGTCCGCTACCTGCGGACCAAAAAAGCCAAAATGGGCCACGAACTCTGAGACTGCGTCTCAGAGTTCTCTAGATCTTCCGAGAGGGACCGTCGCCGGTCCCTCTCCCGCGCAGCTTCGCTGCGCTACTGATCTTGATAGCGGGACCGTAGCCGGTCCCGCTCCCCGCCGCGGCGAAGCCACGTCGGGGACCCCTCACCCCCTGCCCGACCCTCACGGGTCGGTGGTTGTCACGGTGACCGATCATCGTCGCCAGCCACACTGCGCTTCGGGGCTGAGGGCCGCCACTGTCAACTGGGTTGACGGGCGTCGGCTTCTGTTGCGCGGCCATTCCCGTTACCTTCTCCGGCGATGACGGATCCTTCCCTCGTCGTCCAGGCGATCTTGGTCTACACGGTGCTCGCGGCCGGCGTGCTGGCGACCGTACTGACCGGCTTCGCACAACTACGGCTGTTTGCGCGGGCCTGGAAGCTCGGGCCCAACGCGGCGCTGGTGCGACGCGGGTTCCTGGCCGCGAGCGTGGGCATGGGCAGCGTCGGCGGCTCGATCGTCGCGCTCGAGCTCGGCGGGCCGGGGGCGATCGGCTGGATGTGGATCGCCTCGATCCTCGGCATGGCGTTGATCTACGCCGACGTGCTGCTCGCGGTCCGCTACCGCCGACAGGACGACGAGCAGCGCCGCCGGGCCGCGACCGTGTTCACCTTCGCCGACGGCATCCAGCGCTTCGGCAAGCCGCTCGCGTACGTCTACGGGCTGGCGTTCTTGCTGTTCGCGCTCGCAGCCGGAGCGATGCTGCAGACCCAGCAGAGCAGCATGCTGCTGCAGACCGTCGGCGGCGATCACTGGCTGGTGGTCGGCTTCCTGGTGTTGGCCGCGGCGCTCGGCATGGCGGTGCCGAAGCTGCGCAGCTTCGTGGCCGCGCTCGGACCGGTCGCGGTGATGCTCTACGCGGTCGCGATGCTGTGGGTGCTCGCGCGCGCGCCCGGCAGCGTGGGCGCAGCGTTCGGCACGATCGTCTCGGGCATGACCACGGGCGCTGGCTCGACGCTGGCCGGCGGCGCGACTGGGATGTTGGTCGCGCTGCAGGTCGGGTTCCTGCGCGCGACGATGGCCACCGAGGCCGGGCTCGGCAGCGCCGGCTTCACGCCCGAAGCCGACGCCACAAAAGATCCCGAGCAGGCCGCGAGCGCGGCGATGTTGGCCCCGCTGATCAGCGGCATCGTGGTGCCGACGCTCACCGCCCTGGTCGTGCTGTGCTCGACGCCGTGGACGGGGCAGCGCCTCGACGAGCCGGCCGAGCGCCTACCAACCCCCGATCTGCGCATCGCCAGCGAGGTCGAGCAAGTCGAGCTCGCCGCCGCGTTCACCGACGGCGACGTCAGCCGGCTCAGCGAAGCCGACACCCAGCGGGTGGCCGCGTTATGGGCTCCGCTCGAGCGCCCGATGTCGCGCGGCACCGCGGCTAGCTTGCAGGCCGGACAGACGGTCGTGCTGCCGATCGACGCGCTCGCGCCCGAGGGCGTCACGACCGACACCGACGCGCTGCTCGAGAACCACGTCTACCCGATGGTCATGCGCGCGAGCCCGCGTGGCGTGAAGGTCCGACTCGAGCAGGACACCAATCACATCATGCTCGCGCTCTCCGAGGAGACCGAGGTGGTCCGCGAGCTCGTGTTCCGCGACCGCGATCCGCAGCGCGGCACCCAGGCGGCCTACGACACGCGCATCGCCGTGAAGAACGAGGTGATCGGACCGCCGGGACAGCAGCTGGTGCGGCTCGAGCCGGTCGATCCCGAGATCGATCTCAACCGCCTCGCCAAGACCAAGGACGGCCCCTACGCGGTGTTCGGCGACTTCCACTTCCAGGGTCGCATCGTGCAGATGTTTCAGAACCGCTGGGGTGTCCACCATGCGGTGATCGAGGCCGAGCCCGACGCACGACGCCCGCTGAGCCTGCGCAACACGATCGTGTCTTCGTCGTTCCGCGGCCCCTACCTCGACTCCGGCGAGCCCCGGCCGCCGCTGGCGATGGTCGCCCGCGAGGGCTTCGACGCGCCGATCGGTGCGCGCCTGCTCATGCAGATGCGGGCGCCCGAGCGCGGCATGCAGATCGGTCACGTGCTGGCCTCCGGCGAGCTGCAGGTGCCCGCGTGGCGGTTCCTGGCCGAGACCAAGTGGGTGATCTTGCGGCACAAGACCGATCCCACGCAGGACATGAAGATCCCCGTCTCGTCGAAGTTCGCCGACGGACACCTGCGCTTCGTGAGCGAGCGTCGCGACATCGCCGACTTCGCCAAGGCCCATCGCTGGGCCGCGTACACCGGGCCCTACCTGCTGCCGCCGCCCTACGAGTTCGAGGTCGAGGTCCACAGCGGCGTGCGGTTCCCCGAGTCGAGCGCGTACCTCGATCGCTTCGGCATGGATCGCTCGGCGTGGGTGGGTCCGTTCGCCGAGCGCAAGACCCTGGTCGCCGTGCATCCGCACCTCGAGCCGCAAGGCAACCCGCGCGAGCTCTACGATCCGCACCCCGCCGAGGTCGCCCCGTTCATGGATGGCCCGTGGGTGTCCGGCAGCGGGATCGAGCGGCTCGGCTGGGCCTCGCGGCTCTCGATCGAGCGCGGCGCCGATCTGCTGCTGGCGATCAGCGTGCTGATCTTGGCGTTGACCACCATGATCGCGTGGTCCGACTACGGCGCGCGAGCGGCCGACTTCATGCTCGGTCGCGGAGCTGGCCTCGGCTTTCGCCTGATGTTCCTGGCCGCGGCGCTGTTCGGCGCCGGGCTGACGGTGACGCAGATCCTGACGGCGGCCGACACGATCATGCTGGGGCTGGTGCTGCTGAACGCCGTCGGTGTGGGCGTGGTGCTGCTGCGCTCGCGGGCGCCGAAGGCGTGATACGCTCACCGCGATGCTGAAGCGGCTGCAGGCGCTCTCGCTCGCAACCCTGACCGTCGTCGGCCTCGCGCTCCCACGCGAGGCCGATGCATTTTGTGGCTTCTATGTCGCGGGAGCCGACGCGCAGCTCTACAACGACGCGACCATGGTCGTGCTGATGCGCGACGGCACGCGCACGGTGTTGTCGATGCAAAACGACTATCAAGGTCCGCCCGAGGACTTCGCAATGGTCGTGCCGGTCCCGGTCGTCCTCGGCGAGGACGACGTCAAGATCCTCCCGCACGAGGTGTTCGATCGCGTCGACAAGCTCGCCGCGCCGCGTCTGGTCGAATACTGGGAGCAGGATCCCTGCAACCCCCATCAGTACGACATCGTCAAGTCGATGCCGGGGATCGCGGTCGAGAAGACCAAGGACACGGGCGGCGGAGCGGCGCGCGACTTTGGCGTGACGATCGAGGCGCAATTCGAGGTCGGCGAGTACCAGATCGTGATCTTGTCCGCGCAGGAGTCGACCGGCCTCGAAGCGTGGCTACGCCAGGAAAAGTACAACATCCCCGCGGGCGCCGAGCCGCTGCTGCGGCCCTACGTGGAGAGCGGCAGCAAGTTCTTCGTGGCCAAGGTCGACTCGCAGAAGGTGCGATTCGAGACGCGCGAAGACGGCGTGCGCCGGGCCAGGCTCTCGCCGCTTCGCTTTCATTACGACTCGCAGGAATTCGCGCTGCCGATTCGGCTCGGGCTGATCAACGCCTCGGGTCCGCAGGATCTGCTCGTGCACATCCTCGCCCGCGAGGTCCGCTACGAGGTCGCCAATTATTCCAATGTCGCGATCCCGACCAACCTCGACGTCGAGGATGATGTCCGCACCCGCTTCGGCAGCTTCTACGCGTCGCTGTTCGATCACACGCTCACCCACAACCCCAATGCGGTGGTCACCGAGTATGCATGGGCGGCCGGCAGCTGCGATCCCTGCCCCGAGCCGGCGCTCTCACTCGAGGAGCTGGTCACGCTCGGCGCCGACGTGCTGCCGTCCTACGAGCGCACGCTCAGCAAGCGCAAGATCGACGAGCGCTACACCTGGTCGATCCCCGGCGAGTTCGTGCTGACCCGCCTGCATGCGCGCTACGACGCGGGCTCGCTCGGTGAGGATCTCGTGTTTCAGGCCGCGCCTGCGATCGTCGGCGGGCGCGAGTTCCTACAGGAGAACAATCAACTCGAGCGCGGCGCGATCGAGTCGCCGAGCGGGTACAACAACTTTCAGGCTCGCTACGCGATCCGCCACGCGTGGACCGGACCGATCGAGTGCGACCACCCGCAGCGCGGCATCTGGGGCGGTCCGTGGCCGGACGTGCAGCACGACGGCCAACCCACGGTCGCCCGCGAGCTGGCGTTCGTGGCCCGCGACGTCGAGCTCGCGAGCGTGGTGACCGAGCAAGCCAAGCTCGAGCTCGAGCGCACGGTCGGACCGCTGCCGACCGGGCCGATCGAGCCGCCCAAGCCCAAGCGAACCGGCAGCTCCGACGACGGTGGCGGCGGAGGCTGTGCCCACTGCTCGACCGACGATGGCCGCGGCGGCGGGCTGCTCGGGCTCGGCGTTCTGGCGCTGCTCGGGCTCGTGCGTCGCCGACGGATCGACCGCCCGCGCCTTGCGTAAAATCGCGACGATGGCCCGCCGCTGGTTCGTTCGCTCGCTCGCCTCGATCGCCGCGCTCACGCTCACCACCCTCGCCCCTGCGCGCGAGGCCGAGGCCTTCTGTGGCTTCTACGT